>JALNXB010000115.1 GCA_023230585.1 bacterium | reverse complement strand
TATCGTATTCATGTCAACAGCTTGGTAAAATAAATCATAGAGGCGTGAAATACAAGTGTTTATCATGATTAGGAGCTATCAGCTATCAGCTGTCAGCCGTCAGCTATCAGCTTTTGAAAACGCATTTGCTGTGAGCTGTTTGCTGTGAGCTGAAGGCTTGACTGAGCTTTAGCGAAGGCTGATTGCCGAATGGTCGGGAGCGATTTATGCGAGAGTAAGAGGGAATTCTACACCGGGTTAAAACCCTGGTGCAATTGAAAAGAAAGCGCAAATCAATTGCCCCTGTATTTTAATGCGGAGCAGATTCCCTCGAAACCCTCGATCGTACTACGTACTCTCGTACTTTCGTACCATCGTGAAAAAGATCTATTCATGAGACAGAGAATTGAACCGAATCTAACCACAGATTGTGCAAATTTCACAAAAACAAGCAACGCATGTCATCCCGGAAAATAATCCGGTGGATTGTTTATCCGGGATCTGCTCCATTTAGCGACAAGGTTCTGAAAACAGGAACCCACAACATGTCCCAATTATTCTATTTTTGGTACACATCTCAAAAACACGTTCTATCCGGCACCATATTCCTATCGTATCATATCGTATATTATCGTATCGTTTTGTTAATTCCGTCAGTATAATGACGGTATTTATATTAATTGCGTCAGTATGTTGACGGTATTAACATTTTATACCATGTGGTATTATACTGGTTGGTATAATATTTAATCTAAATAGGGTATTATAACCTTAAATGGGGTAATTTTCACTTAATATTACCCTATCTGCTTACAAAAATTTCATTTTTTTATACCACATGGTATTATACCATACTATATTATACCCCATGGTATAATTTGGAGATAAGTATGACAAAGGTTTCACCTTTTAAATATGGTTCGACCGTAAGCGGCGATTCATTTACCGGTCGAAAAGAAGAAATCGCAAAATTAACTCACAATATATTATCTGGTATTCATACTACGGTCATTTCACCGAGAAGGTGGGGAAAATCTTCTCTAGTAGAAAAAACGGTCGACGATATAATAAAAAGCCATAAAGATATTAAAGCAGTTTTTATTGATCTATTTTCAATCTCTAGCGAGCAAGAATTTCTTGAAGTATATACACGGGAAGTTATTAAGGCCACTTCTACCAAACTTCAGGATAGGTTAAACGCAATTAAATCGTTCTTTAAACAAATTTCCCCAAAGGTTAGCCTGGGAACAGACCTCAACACAGAATTCAGTATTGGATTTGACTGGAACGAGGCCAAAAAACACAAAAGCGAAATATTAAACCTTCCGGAAGTCATTGCCACTGAAAAAAACATCCGTTTGATTATTTGTCTTGACGAATTTCAAAATATTGGCAATTATCAACAAGAAGAAGAGCTTGAAAAAGCTATGCGTGCCTGTTGGCAGCGTCATGATCATGTTTCCTACTGTCTATATGGAAGCAAGCGGCATATGATGGAAGAGTTATTCAGCAGAAGCTCCAAACCTTTTTACCGTTTCGGTGATATTATGTTCTTAGAGAAGATCCCACAAAATGAATGGACGGCATTTATCAAAAAAGGCTTTCAAGATACCGGGAAAAAAATAGCCAGACAATATGCTGAAACAATCCCAAAAATAATGGAAAATCATTCTTGGTACGTTCAGCAGCTTTCAGCATATATTTGGAGATTAACTGATAAGGAGGTAAATAATGATGTTCTCGCCAGGGGATTGATCGAGGTGATTAACACCAACATGCCTCTATTTCAAAATGAAATTGAAAATCTCAGCGTAAAGCAGGTTAATCTATTGAAGGCGATTGCTGATGGAGAAGTACAGCTTACCAGTACTCGGGTGATGCAAAAATATGATATTGGCACACCGGTTAATATCACAAAAAATAGAGATAAGCTTGAAAAAGAAGATTTAATATATCGAATAAACGGCAAAAAATATGAATTTCTTGATCCGGTTTTTAAAATTTGGTTTATGATACAATACTATAACAAAAATTTTAATAGTTTTATTGAAAACAAAAAGGATAATTAATAATCCATAACACGAAATTTTCTATGAAATCCCTACGCAAATCCATCAATCCGGCCTTCCTCAAGCTCAAACCGCATCGCGATGAGATCGAGGCGTTCAAACATGAACTTCTTTATTTGATCGAGCACATCAATGCGGGCGAACATGAGGAACACAACAAAAACCTTTTACGCGATTTTCTAAAGAAAACCTACTATGATCCGGATCGTTTTATCAATACCTATCATCGCAAAGATCTTGTTATTCATACGGGGAAGAATTCCGATTCGCCCATCGGCGTAATCATTGAGACGAAAAGTCCGTCGAATAAAAACGAAATGTGCTCCAAAGATAAGCTGAATACCAAAGCGCTGCAGGAACTCCTGCTTTATTATCTTGAAGAACGCGCGGAACACCAAAATACCGAACTCAAACATCTGATCGTGACCAACATTCACGAATATTTCATTTTTAAGGCGCCGCTCTTTGAAAAACTGGTATACAAGAACAAGGCATT
>JALNXB010000114.1 GCA_023230585.1 bacterium | reverse complement strand
GAATTTCTAATTCACAACCCGAAAATCGTATTGAGAACAACCTGTTTATAGAAGGAGAAGTTGTAGGGGTTTCTCAAGGTAATAGATGGCTGCTTTTTAACACGCCTGATGGAGAACCTCTTGCAGATAGAATATCAAGACTTGCTTTAAGATACCTTACAAGAGTACGTTATAAACAACCGCCTTGGAGTTACAGGTACCCTCAGCTGGTTAATATGTTATATAAAGAAAAACCTGTGGGATGGGCGATGGACAATTTTATAGAACGGAATATAAACACAGGTGGACCTTTTATTTCTATTGCCTCCGGTATTAAGAACGATAATATTATAAGAAACAACTGGGATGGTGAGGATATCCTTTTTGTAGATAAAGAAAATCTAAATTTTACTCTTAGACCAGGATTTTCTGGGTATGGGCTAACAGGATGCGACCCTATATCTCAAAAAAATATAGGTGTATATGAAAGCCCATTAAGAGCAACTTGGCCTGTTAAGAGAGGTAAAGAAGAGATCGGTAAATATTATAATCCTGACTATAGCCCGTTAACACAAGCGAATAGAACAGTTATGGTACCTGTAAAAAGAATTAGCCCACCTGCATATTATACTGTACAAAAAAGAAGAACTCCCATAACAATAGATGGTAAACTTGATAAAACTGAATGGGGCGAATTGAACCTTAACCAATCCATTGTTGTAGGGAAAGAACATATGGGGTTAGATACTAAGTGTGCAAAATCGTATGCTTGGGTTAAGTATGATAATGATAACCTATATATAGGTATGAAACACGACCCTGACCCGTTTGTTGAGGGTATGTTGCCTCGAGTGAAAAACCATCAACCCTGGTTTGAGGTAGGTATAGAAACACAACTCGGTACCCATAGCCACGGATGGTGGATAGATGATATGGTAACTGGGCCTATATATATTTTAACAGGTAAAATTGATGGAGAGTTTGTCGTACACAACCCTTTCAAGATGCCTTATGAAAGAGTCAAAAAACTTGAGAGCACCATTGAGTATAAAGTTTCTGTTTTGAACAATGAAACAAAAGAGTGGACCTCCGAGATGAAGATACCTCTTAGAGAGATTGGTATTAATCCGCAAGAGGTGGAACAACTTGCGTTTAGTTTAGGTACATATAAAAAAGCTGGGTTTTTTAACTGGATACCTACCGGGACACAATTATGGCGAGTTGAGAACGCTGGGTTTATTAAGTTTGAAAAATAAAATAAGTAGCAAGGAATTGGTTTTTATTTATTAGAGAATTCTTAAAACCCCTGTTGCGTCAAATAGAAATCTATATAAAGGCATAATCGTTATGCCATTTTAAAATCTATTTTAACGCAAGTTGTTTTTTCTTCTTTTCTTCGAATCTGTTTTTATAGAACTGATTTTTTGTTACTACCTTAAAAAGCAATCTTTGTAAGTCTATCAGATTGTTTTGTAATACAACGGGATTAAGAGTCTCATATTGATTTTTGAGATTTTCTTTTATACTTTCTGCAATATTTGGGCAACATAAGATTCTCTGATAAGGGGTTGTCGCAATATCATACTTTTTACTTACTTTACTGCCTTTACGGATTTTTTCTATAAGTTTCATTTGTGGTTGAAAGTAGTTTGTATAAAGCCTCAAGTTTTCGTATATTTTGTTTAATAGAAAGATTTCATGGTCTTTTTCGTAACGCCAGTAACCAACCGTTTTTCTTACTATATGCCAGTTTTTTTGTTCTATGTAACAACTATCGTTTTTCCTATAAGGTCTTGATCTGGTAAAGGTTATTTTCTCTTCTTCACAGTACTTTTGTAAATGAGCATTTATAAACTCGCTACCATTGTCAGAATCTAACCCTAATATAGGAAATGGAAAGTTTGAAATAGATTTTTTTAATCCTGCAAATACATATTTTTGACTCTTGTTTTTTACTCCAATAGTTTCTGTCCAACCAGTATGTATATCGGTCATACTAAGGGTTTGAGCATGCATCCCTTCCACTTTTCCACCATCATGACTTACCAAATCCTTTTCCAGAAAGCCAGCTTGTTTCTCATCCCATTCAGAAAAGGTGCGTATCGGTATTTGATGTTTTAATAACATACCAGGTTTTGTCCGACTTTTGCCTTTCAATTCCATTTTCTTCTTCTCTTCCTTCAATAATCTATCTATAGTTCTTGGGCTTATCTTTAAAAGTTTCTCTCTTGTTTCTGCGTCTAAAATTATCTCTTTATGTTTTTCTAATACCCTAACTATCTCTTGCATGTAATCGGCTAGCCTTGTCCCACAAGGATAGTTTAAAATACACCATACTTTCTTTAAAACTATCTGCACTTTTTCATCATAAATTCTTTTACCTTTACGATTGCTTGTTTTACCATAACTTTGCCATTCTCCGACAAAAATTATACGTTTCTTACCTGTATATATTACTACTTTTTTTCCCCAATTCCTTAATATCCAGCTTGCATAACATCGGGTATAATTTGTTAGAGATACAAAAAGATCTAATATCTTTCCCTTTTCTTTCTTTCCTGCTTTTTGATACCGTTGTGCCATCTTTTTACTTATCTTCTTTTTCTCTTTCATCATTAGCCTCTCTGACTCCATTTACTACCTCCCTGTTTTCTTTTTT
>JALNXB010000113.1 GCA_023230585.1 bacterium | reverse complement strand
TCGGCGCCTCCCTTTCTTGTGAAGAACCTTTGGTTGCGTAGCAACCACAAAAAGAGGGGGTTTGGGGGAAACTTCCCCCTCTATTAATATTTTTGAGGGGTTTTGATGTGCGCTTTTGGCTCACGTTGGCGGTAACTGCAATAATGGCCTTCACTGCGGGTTGTCGGCCGTGAACTTGAACAACCTTGCGACGAATGCGAACTGGAACAACGGCGCCTCCACTTCTTATTAAATATCATCCCCCTAATGCACATCACTATCCTAAACCGCTGGCAGTTGAAATACTGCGGGGAGACCTGTTGAAATTAAATCGAGAAGGCGGGCTTAGTAAACCTTGAGCAGAAATGCGAGTCTTATGGCGATGTTGAACAGCCTAGAGATAATAAGAAAGGAAGTGGACTTTGACATTATATGAAGACATATAAAGGCTTATTTGAAAAACTTATAGATAAAAAAGGAATCAAACAAGACATATTAAAAGCTTCTTTAGGGAAGCGACAGAAGGAGCATATTATAAGAAGAACCGGCAGCCTATATGCAATAGATATAAAGACAGAAACAACGCCTGAATTAGAAAAGACTATTGAAACTATTTACAATATGTATGTAAATAACTTTGATTTGAAAGTCAAGAAAAACTATGAAATTAATGATGGAGTAAGGCTTAAAAAAAGAAACATTCGGAAACCTACTTTTGTCCCTGAACAAGTCATGACACACGGAATAGTGCGGGTTATGGAAGATATAATGACCCGTGGAATGTATGAATTTGTTTGTGGTAGTGTACCGGGTAGAGGTACTCACTATGGTAAAAGGTTTATTGAAAATTGGATTAACCATGACCCTGAAAATGTAAAATATGTAGCAAAAGCTGATATAAAAAGATTCTTTGAATCGGTATCCCGTAGGCGAACAAAGAAACTTTTAAAAAAATATATAAAAGACAAAAGATTTTTAGAAATTGTTTTTAAATTTTTAAATGTTTTTATTGAAGGGTTAGCGCTTGGATATTATATATCCCAATGGTTTGCAAATTTTATACTGCAAGACATGGATTATTACATTAAGCAAAAGTCATTACTAGATGTTAAAACCAAAAAAGAAATAAACTATAAAAACCGTATGGCACGGAAAGGCATTACGGACTATAAGGTACCTAAGTATCGCTGTGGCGCAACTTATTATATACGGTACATGGACGACATGGTTATGTTTGGGAACAACAAAAAGGAATTGCATTTAATTATAAAAAGGATTGAAGCCTACTTGAAGAATGAGCTAGGCTTGCGAATCAAGGGAGATTGGCAAGTTTTTAGATTTGACTATATTGATAGGGACAGCAAAAGAAAAGGGCGGCCATTAGATTTTATGGGATTTGTGTTTTATAGAGATAAAACAATATTAAGAAAAACAATACTGATACGGGCTACAAGAAAAGCCTCAAGAATGCATAAAAAAGGTAATATAAATTGTCACGATGCGAGTAGCATGCTTAGTTATATGGGATATATTAAGCATACGCATACTTACCATATATATTTAGAGAGGATTAAACCTTGTATTAATATAAAATACTTAAAGAAAGTCGTGAGTAAACATCAAAGGAAGGTGAATAAAAATGTTAGAATGGCAAAAGGAAACCTGTACGCTTCAACCAGCCTTGCTTGACTTTGAATCAAGCCCGGGACATGTAATCCAGAGAAAAGACATAAAGGAAATTGAAACCACAGATGATGAAACCGGAGACGTGAGAGTTGAATACGAATGTATGATGAGATTTTTAACTGTTAAGGAGTTTGCGGTCTTGACCAATGAAGATAGCGAAAGTTTGAGGCAATTATTAGCTGACTTAACCGAAGTTGTATTGCTTGGAGGTGCGGAATAATGTTGGAGGCAAAATTAAGGCTATATAGATTTTTGGTTGAAATGGGGAGATTGACAGAGGCCGAATACAAAGTAGAAACCGGCGAAAATTATGAGGATTGAATTAGAGCTGCTTAAGATTATTGAGCAGCAGAAAGGGTTAATGCAAAAGAAAGATGAGCTGATTAAAAACCTAGTTAATAAGAATGTTGAATTAGAAGAATTAGTAAGAGAATTAATGAAAAAGCATTAAGTAAACACGGGAGTGGATAGCACCACTCCTTTTTAAATCTGAAAGAAAAGGGGTGAATCCCTATGAAATATGGACAAGCAAAATACGGTGAAGGAAAGTATGGCAGGTTTGTAAATGTTGGTGGTGGCACAATAACAGCAACAAAGGTATTGACTTATATTTCAATCTATTTGATGGATGTAGGTGGCCGGTTTGTAACTACGACTAAAAGCATAAAAAAGACTGTGTTTAAAAATATCGGTAACACAGTTAAAGTTATTGGCAACATAAAAAAAGCGATTATTAAAGCAGTATTTTCTTCTAGTGTTTTTGTAAATGGTTCTTTGAAAAAAATCACCAATAAAGCTTTTAGCAAAACTATTTCTGTATTTAAAAATATGTTTAAGAAATTCCCAATAAAAAATGTGGGTGGAGAAAAAATGTTCCTAGTATCTGTTATTAACAGATTTGTAACCAAACACCCAATTACTGCTACGATTAATATTTGTGGAAATGTTAATAAAATAGTAGTAAAAAAGTTTTATGGTAG
>JALNXB010000112.1 GCA_023230585.1 bacterium | reverse complement strand
GGGTGATGAGTTTGCAATACTTATAGAACAACAACCTGAATTTGAACTTGGCAAAAAAGTGGCAGAACGTATTTTATCTGCAATAGAAGAACCAGTACAACTTGGAGACCACTTTATCTCCGCAACTGCAAGTATTGGTATTTGCCAATACTCACCTGAGTTTACAACACCTGAAGAGTACCTACGGAACGCTGATATTGCTATGTATAAAGCAAAACAGCAAGGTAAAAACAGGTATGCATATTTCAGTCAATCGATGCACGAAACTGCTATCAAAAAATTGACCGAAGAGACCTTCCTCTGGGAAGCAGTAAAAAATAACGAGTTTTCTATTTATTACCAACCTATTGTTGAAACCCAATCAGAAAAAATAATTGGATACGAGGTTTTACTTAGATGGAACCACCCTGTTAAGGGATTGCTCTTACCGGGGACTTTTATTCCTCTTGCTGAAGAGACAGGACTGATTGTAAATATTGGCGAATGGGTAATCCGAAACGTTTGTCAACAAAAATGGATTTTGAACAATATAGAGAAAGAACCTTTAAATGTACATCTAAATATTTCTACAAAGCAGTTACAGTCTCAAGATTTTTTAACTAAAGTAAAAACCATTTTAAAGGAAACAGGTTTCCCACCTGAATATCTTTACTTTGAAATAACAGAAAGCGTTCTTATGGTAAAAGAGATGACCGATGTTCTTTTACAATTGAAAACACTTGGCATAAAAATTGTCATCGATGATTTTGGAACAGGGTTTTCCTCTCTTTCATACCTTCATCGTTACCCTATAGATGGTATTAAGATTGACAAATCCTTTATTTCTGGTATGCTCTCGAATACAAAAGATAGGGAAATAGTAAGAACTATAATTGCTATGGGAAAAACTTTACAGATGCCTGTAACAGCAGAGGGAGTTGAAACAAAAGAGCAGGCAGATTATTTAAAACAACTTGCTTGTGAGTTTGCTCAAGGTTTTTTATGGGGTACACCTGTAGAGAAAATAAATACAGAGTGAGAAGGCACAAAGATTACGCCTTTGCCCTCTACTTGTCATTACGGATCAAGTCCGGAATGACAAGCAGGGGCTTGCAGAACAAGGGGTGTGAGAAAACCGATAAAAACCCTATGACTTAAAGAGCCTTCTTATATATTTCAATAATATCTTTTTCAGTAACTGGTTTAGGATTGTTTTCGATAGGAACAGATACCTGCAAAGCGTCTTTAGCAAGATTGGCAAAAGAATCTTCACCGATATTAAATTCTTTAAGGGTTGGAATATTAAAGATCTTAAGAAAATTCTTTATTTCAGAAATAAACGCCTCTGTTTTAAACATATCGGAAGCTGTTAGTCTTTTTTTGTTAATACAATCATCAATTTCTGAAATTTCTTTTGAAATTTCTTCTTTCTCAAATTCAAGAACATAAGGTAAGAGTAAACCGTTTCCTATACCGTGAGGAACATTAAAAACGCCTCCAAGCGGATAAGAAATTGAATGAACTGCTGTTACTCCAGCATTTGCAAGCCCTATTCCTGCAAGAAAACTACCATATAACATTAGGTCTCTTGCATTCACATTATTTCCATCTTCAAAAACAATTGGAAGATTAGCCCATATAAGTTTAATAGCCTGCATAGAAATTGTTTTACTCATAAAAGTAGTTTTTTTTGAAAGATAACTTTCTACAGCATGGCAAAGTGCGTCTAGCCCTGTAGATGCAGTTACTGAAGCAGGAAGAGAGATTGTTAACAATGGGTCAAGAATAGATATATCTGCATATAAAAAAGGGCTGTTTATACCGCCCTTCTTCTTTTCATCTCTTCTAATAAAAACAGCAGTGAAAGTAACTTCGCTACCTGTACCTGCTGTTGTGGGCACCATTATTTTTGGTAATCCAGGTCCAGGAACTTTATTTAGACCTTGGTAATCTCTTACGCTACCCCCGTTGGTTATTAAAACGGATACAGCTTTAGCAGTGTCAAGAACACTTCCACCCCCTATTCCACAAACGATATCACACCCTTCTGTTTTTCCAAAAGAAGCACATTGGTCACCAGTTTCTGTTGAAGGTTCACCAGAAATATCATCAAAAACTCTAAAATCGATATTTTCGTTTTCAAGCATTTTTGTTATTTCTTTAAAAATACTGGTTGTTCCAAAATTTTTATCTGTAACCAAAAGCAATCTGTTTTTATTAAACTCCTTGATTACTAACGGTAATTGAGATATAGAATTTTTTCCATATATAACTTCTGGGTAACACGAAAATTTAAATCTTTTAATTGTTGTATCCATTTTATTTTCCCTTTTGTTTAAAAAAATGTGTTTAGGAACGAATTACGAGGTGCTAACCGACGCTTTTTGTCGTTGCGAAGGAACGCTTTGTGTGACTGCGGTAATCCTCGTATTTATCCTATACACTATTGTTTACCCCCATTTCCTTTTCCGCCTTCGGCGAGATTGCCAACCAAAAAACGTCCTCCTACGCCAAGGTATACCTGCCGAAGCTTGTGTTTCAGCGTAGGTTGGCTTCGGCGGGTAAAGCTCGCAAGACAAACTACAAAAGGCGGAATAGAGGGCAATATTGTATTCTACTCGACCACTTTGTTATCCTGAACTTGTTTCAGGATCTCTCACTTAACTCACGCTGGTAGCAAGAAAAACGAGATTCCGGATCAAGTCCGGAATGACATATAGGGG
>JALNXB010000111.1 GCA_023230585.1 bacterium | reverse complement strand
TACACCTTCTACGCCACAATCGGGCACTCTGAGAACTCACCCTTCTGCATATAAAGCATCTCCGAAGGGTTTAACAGGCTCAGAGTAGAAGAACAAAAGGCTTGAACCTTTTGTTAACAGCCCCCCCATTCCGTCTTTGCCACGTCGCAAAAAGCACTTCAACCTACGCCAAGGTACACCTGCCAAAGTTTGTAGTTTAGCGCCGGTTGGCTTTGGCAGATATGCCTCGCAATGCCATAAGACGGTAAATAAAATAAGAATAAGTTGAGTTGTTGAGAAAATAATAAAATAATGATATTATATGAGGAAGGAAAAATATAGAACTAACTAAAATTGTAATTTTATTTGAGATTTGAAAACAGGAGGAGATTAATGAATTTAGAAATTATAAGAATACTAACTTTCATCATTATAGGGATTGCTCTTCTTTTATGGATAATAACAGCCCAAATTTTTAGGTTCAATAAAAAGAAGGCGTTTGTAACGGTATGCTTGTCTCTTATTTTCAGTTTGGTTGTAATAAATTATATACATATATTATATCTTTCTACTCCATTTAATTTTCGTATAAAAACACCTTTGTCAACCCAAGAACAAGAAGAGATGCATAAAGTTGACGATATTGTTGTAGCGTTTCAATTTAATGGGAATACAATAGAGATTGCTGACGGAGATGATATTGAGATAAACAAAAAAGTAAAGTTTAAAATTGTAGAAGTTAAAGGAGTAAAATCTGACGGAGAAATAAAAGCTGATTTTAAAGGGTTTGCTCCAGCTGGAAAGCGTAATGATAATCAGGATATAGGATATTGGATAACTTATAAAGATGTTCTTAAACGTTGGCAGGTTGAAGGTTTTAGGGATAAATATGAAATTCACATATTAAATGATAAAGAAGAGCAGATCGGTGGTGTTTATGTGCTCTTTGTTGATTGAAGATAATGAAAAAAAGAACTATTATCAGTTTTGAAGGTATAGATGGTTGTGGCAAGACAACACAGGCAAAACTATTATACCAATATTTACAGAATAATGGGTTTGAAAGTTCGTTCTTTTTTGAACCAGGTGGGACTATTCTGGGTAATAAAATAAGGTGTTTGTTACTTGACAAAGAAGATAAACAACTTTGTATGTGGAGTGAGTTGTTCTTATATTTTGCAAGTCGTGCACAGTTATTAAATGAAGTGGTAAGTAAAGAATTAGATAAAGGACATATCGTTATTCTTGATAGATATATAGATTCCACTACAGCATATCAAGGGTATGGACGTGGAATTTCTGTTGAATTGATAGAAAGAATACATTCTGCTTTTATACAAAATCTGTTTCCTGATTTGACCTTTCTTATAGATTCTCCACCTGAAGATTTAACATCAATTCTTGCCAAAAAAGAAAAAGATAGGATTGAACAAGAACCTGGTGATTTTCAAAAAAGGGTAAGGGAAGGGTATTTACAAATTGCAGGCAAAGAAAAAGAAAGGATAAAAGTAGTAAAAAGACAGAATATAGAAAAAACTCATAGTGAAATAATAAAAATTGTTGGAAATTTTTTAAATGAAAATAGATAAGATTCAAGAGTTTCTTATTAGGGCAAAGACAAAAAATAAAATTTCAAATGCTTATATAGTTTATGGCGGTATAGAAAAAGAGAGAGAAGAACTCGCTATTTTCTTATCTTGTCTTCTTAACTGTCCTCACAACCCTCCTTGTCAAACTTGCTCTGTATGTAAGTTAATAAACAAGAAGGCTTTTCCTGATATAAGATGGGTGATACCGTCAAAAAGTATTCTCTCAATAGACGATGTAAGACAGGTAAAAGAAGAAATTTATATAACGCCATACTATGGTAACAGGAAGATATATATTTTTGATATAAATTATATGAGAGATGAATCTGCAAACGCATTTCTTAAAATTCTTGAAGAACCTCCTCTCTATTCAGTTATAATAATATTAAGTAAGAATATAAACTTTTTTTTGCCAACTATAGTGTCGAGATGCCAAAAATTAAGGCTCAACTATGCTCTCCCGAAAAATATTGAAGAATTTAAAGAACCACAAAAAGAGTTTGTATTTATATTGGAACAACTTGAGAAGAATCGGCTTTTTGATTTTTTTAGAACAATAGATTCTCTTGTAAAAAAAAATGAGAGAGAAGATATAGAACAATGGCTTGAAAAGATTATATTCTTATATAGGGATGTGTATTTAAAGCAACATTCTGTTGGAAATGAAATGTTGCTTAAAACAGGTATCGAAACGGGGGTCTTTTTAAGCGAAAATAGTGTTGTAACAATATTAGAAGATTTGTTGGAAACCAAAGAAAGGATAAGGTACAATGTAAACCTTAAACTTGGTCTTGAAAATCTTTTTTTGCAGATAAACCAATTGTATTGATATTGCCGAAGTGGCGGAATAGGCAGACGCGCTAGGTTCAGGACCTAGTGGTGGAAACACCGTTGGGGTTCGACTCCCCACTTCGGCACTTAAAAAGAACTAAATAACCCCAACGGTGTAAAAGGGTGCAGGGAAAAAGGTTTTCCCTGTGATTTTCGGTTCGGAGGGGAAGATTAAGGGGAGCAGCCCTCCCCTTAAAGAGCGAAGCGAGCCGTCGGGGTTCGACTCCCCACTTCGGCACTTAAAAAAAACTAAATAACCCCAACGGTGTAAAAGGGATAAAAAAGTATGTGGTGTCTACTCACTCTGGTACTACGGCGCATACACCTTCTACTTAACAATCGGGCACTCTGAGAACTCACCCTTCTGCATAGCAAGCATCTCCGAAGGGTTTAACAGGCTC
>JALNXB010000110.1 GCA_023230585.1 bacterium | reverse complement strand
AGCCTTTTGTTCCCCTACTCTGAGCCTGTTAAGCCCTTCGGAGATGCTTTATATGCAGAAGGGTGAGTTCTCAGAGTGCCCGATTGTTGTGTAGAAGGTGTATGCGCCGTAGTACCAGAGTGAATAGACACCCCATACTTTTTTCCCCTTATTTGATAAAATTAAGTTTCCCTCCGCCCTCAAGCCGCCATATAGGTCCGTCGGCATACATCCACGCAACCCAGTTTTTTCTTCTTCTGACCCCAATATTAAACCGTGTGCTTGTAATTTCACTAACACTTAGACCAAGAAGATGCATAGGTATTTTAAGTTCAAATGTCCAATGGAAATCTTTTGAGTTAATCATAGTAGCACCGTACTGAATATTCTTCAAGAGTTCTTCTCGTATAGTTTCAGGCATTTTGCAGTAACTATCTAAAATCTCTACTTTCCCGTCTGGAAAAACCCAGAAAATATATATCGGACCTGTCGCCATATCAGGTAACCACCACCCTTTTGTATCTGATTCTACCTGCCCTTCTATTGAGATTTCTGTAACTACCCAGTCAAGATTTTTTAGTGTTACAGGCATATCTTCTGTCCACGGGTCAAGGGTATGTTCAGTGCCAATATATATGTGTTTATCATCATATAATACCCAAGTATTGCTCTCTGGTCCTTTCTGGTCTTGAGCGGGTATGTAATAAGTGTTCATACTTATAGATTTACTTTTATCTAACCCGAGCCACTCAGATTTTTCAAGTTTACCGTCTATCTTTATGGTTGATACCCGCTTGTTGACAGCATACTCTTTTTGTTTGGCTATCCCTGTTTCTTTTGTAGGGTCAAAATATTTGCCTATCTCTCTTTCTACAGGCCAAGACGCTCTTAATTCATCATTATATAGCCCAATATTGTTAAAAGGGATTGGGTCAAAATGTGCAAGAGCATAAACTGGCGAACCCGGTCTTATTGTAAAATTATTATTTTCTGGATTAATAAATAATGGGTCGATATCTGTTATATTGTTTTCAATAGCAAGATCGTTTCGTAGCCCAATAGCATAAGTAGCAAAAGGTCCACCCACATTTATGTTTCTTGATATTGTTATATTTCTTGGCCAGCCCAATGGTCTGTTTTTTTGGTCAAAAATACCCGAAATTTGAGGGTATCTTGTACTCCATGGGGGTAGTTTGGAATCTACTGTTCTGAAGGCTTTTAAAGATTCAAATCCCCAGGTATTTAAGGTACCGCTTTTCTCAAGGATGTCGCTTCTGTTACCTTGAGACATTCCAGGAAAACAATCTACAAAAATATTGTTGTCAAACCTACTGTCAGGCGATGACGTAGAGACACCAGCTGTTCTGTAAAAGATGTTCCCGTACAAAGTTAGGTTAGAACTTATACCGTCAATATGAACTGCTCTTACGCCATGTGATGAGTTTGGCGAAAAATGTCCCATTATACTGTGTAGGAAATTGTTTTTTAATATGTTGCTTCTATAGGTTAGTTGGTTTCCACCGTCCCAAGTGTATATAGCGCCAAGTTCTTTGGAATGGGCGACTATGTCGTGTATCTCGTTAAACTCAACAATGTGGTTGTTATGTGTTATGCTTATACCATAATGAGGAGAATCATTTATAAGGTTGTGGGAGATTCGTTGCCCAATACCTTGAATAGATATAGCTGCATTGTTTCCTCCGCACAAACGGTTAAACCTGTAGATATGGTTGTTTTCGACAGAAAATTTTTGAGGAACAAGTTTTCTTCTGTTGTCTGCCGCAAAAGCACTCCGCAAATTATAATCACCGCTATTGGAAAGATTTACTCCACCCTCTCCAAGGTCATAAAGATCACAACCTACAACACTATGTCCCCAACCCTTAGGAATATCTATTCCCCATTGCCCTGTATTTCGTATGGTGCAGCCAGCTATAAGGTTGTTTTCTCCACCGTCTATTACTATCGCTGTGCGCCAAGTTGCTTCAACCGTAAGGTTATAAAGGATATTGTTAGAAACGTTTTTTAACTCTATAACAGGTTTATCAAAAGTTGAAACAATTACTTCGTTTTCTTTAATAGTATCAGGTGCCCAAAAGTAGAGTTTGCCTTCTTTTCTGCTTAGATACCATTCTCCAGGCAAGTCAAGTTCACTTAAAAGATTGTAAGCAAAATAGGATGTCCCTTTTGATATACGGCTACCTGTATAAGCAGGGTCTTTTAAATTGGGTGTACGGGTATCTTCTGCAACGTACACAACCCTATCTTTTGTATCTATTGAGGTTATTTTTGCGTGTTTAACAACGTAAGGTACCATTGGACCAAGATACCCTTTTATCCATACCTCTTCTTCATCTACCCACTTTTCTGGTCTGTTGCCGGAATATATAAATTTTCCTATCTGGTAAGGGGTATTTCGGAAAACATAATCACCTTCGGGTTTAACCAATCCAGCTACTTTTAACCAACCATCGTTTGGATATCGAGCAAGAGTCATTACATTGCCTTTATATATAAGTTCTAACGCTCCTGTTTGGCGAGTTCCAAACCCTCTATTTTTTAAAGTTCCGTAATCGGTGATTCCAATCTCTTTTAAATCTGACACCAAAACCTTACCTGAAGATTCTTTGGGCAATCTTTTCAGTATTTCGGAGTTAGTAACTTTTTTAAAGTTGTTAACTGGTTTTCCGCCTACCAACCTTACTTCTTCTTTAGGATAACTTCTATAAACTACGGGATTTTCTTCAGTACCAGAATCCTCTTCAGTAAACAGAATTGTATCTTTTAGAAAATAATTTCCGCCTCTAAGATATACAACAATT
>JALNXB010000109.1 GCA_023230585.1 bacterium | reverse complement strand
TGGTACTACGGCGCATACACCTTCTACGCCACAATCGGGCACTCTGAGAACTTACCCTTCTGCATATAAAGCATCTCCGAAGGGTTCAACAGGCTCAGAGTAAGGGAACAAAAGGCTTGAACCTTTTGTTAACAGCCCGATTCTTGCTTGAGTTGTAGTAGCACCTCGTAATTCGTTCATAGACACATACTTTTTTAACGAAATAAGAACAATGATAAAGACGAGGATTGCCACGTCGCAGGACGGCTCGCAAGACAAGCAAATGGCGTCGGTAAAAAAATATGACCTTTAAATATTATTCGGTTTACATAATGAGTAATAAAAGCAATAGAGTTTTATATACAGGAGTTACCAACGATCTTGCAAGAAGAATTTTTGAACATAGAGAAAAAATTGTTGATGGATTTACAAAAAAGTATAATATTTATAAATTGCTCTATTATGAAGTATATGAAGACATAGAGAACCCTTTGTTCCGTGAAAAACAGATAAAGAGCGGTTCAAGAGCATCAAAAATTGTGCTTATTGAAAGCATGAATCCTGAATACAAGGATTTATACAACGAATTATGAGGATCGGCACATAAGATATCCCCCATTCTGAGTTTGCGAGCGTTTCTTAGCGCGGCAATCCCGCCGTAGGCGAAAAGGAGGGGAACAGATTACTAAAATTACAAATATAGGAGACACTAATATGAAAAAACAATTTCTAAAGATGTTGCTGGTTACCAATCTTGGAATTGTTCTTTTTTCTGCTACAAACTATTCTTTTGCTTCAAATAAAATCACTATAAATTTTTATCACGCAGAATTGAAGACCGTTCTTGAAACATTAAGCAGAGAAACAGGGATAAACCTTATATCAAGTACTGAACTTGGTAACCAACCGGTAAGTATCTATATGGAAAATGTTGATAAAATACAAGCAGTAGATGCTATACTTGATGCAAACGGACTATTCCGTGAAAAGATTTCTGGGACAGAAATATATGTTGTAAAAAAGATAACAGCACCTATTCCTGTGCAAGCACCAGTACCATCTTTATTTAGTCAGGTATTCTTTTTGAAGTATGCTAAAGCAGAAGATTTAGGTAAAATTGTCTCCTCTTTCGCAAGCAAACAAGGGCATATAATTGTTGATAGCAGGACCAATAGCATTACTGTTAGAGATACAAAGAACAACCTTAAAGAACTTGAAACGATTATTTTACAGTTAGATAAGATTGTAACACAGGTTTCTATCGAAGCGGTTTTGGTAGAAATATCAGATAGCAACCTTAGTGACCTCGGAATACATTGGAATCTCGAAGGTAATTTTATTGGACCTTCAATAGATACACCTTTCCCATGGAGTAAAAAAGGTTTTACAGAAAATATTGTAAGCGGAAGAGCCGGTACTTCTGATAACCCTCAGTTTATGCTCGGTTCACTATCATTCCAAAATCTGACCGCTTCTTTAAAAATTTTACAATCAGAAGGTAAAGCAAATATTCTTGCCAACCCAAAAATTACTACCCTTAACGATAAGACTGCAGAGATGAAGATTATAAAGAATATGGCTGTTGCCCCAAAAATGATGCCAACTGACGATGGTAGGTTGTTATTTAGTGAGTATGAGTATAGAGATGTTGGGGTTACTCTTAAGGTTACCCCTAAAATTAATGAGGAGGGTTTTATTGTTATGGAGGTAGAACCTATTGTTAGTTCTGCTGTCCAATCTTCTGTCTTTACTTCTCCTCCAGCCGTTGATACCTACGAAAGAAAAGTTAAAACAAGTGTTCTTATTAAAGATGGTTCTACATTAGTTATAGGTGGGCTTACCAGACAAGATTCTACCAAAACCACAAACAAAGTGCCTCTTTTAGGGGATATTCTTCCATTTTTATTTAGTAACAAAACTGGACAGAAAGAGAAGGTAGAACTTGTTATCTTTATTACTCCGCGTATAGTTAATCAAGACTCAGCGACTGTCTTTGCTGATGAAGAAATAAAGAGAATGTTACCTGAAAATTAAGGTTCTTTATGATAAAAATAATTAAGAGTGTAAATCACAACTTTAAAAGAGGTAATACTCTGATAGAGATAATCATTGCTACGGTAATCTTTCTTGCTTCTATTATTGCTGGGTTATTCTTCTTCTCTCAAGGACGTGTTGATATTAACTTATCAGGCAGTTACAGGCAGGCAAAAGAGTTGGTAGATGCACAATTTGAAATCCTTAGAGAAGCCCATTGGAACGATATTTTGGATATATCAGAGATGGAAGAAGGGTTGATAGAAACAGGACTAAAAGTAGGGAATGTTACTTTTACTCGCACAACTATTATTGAATCTCCAGAAAACGAAAATTTAGACGATTATATGCAGGTAGCAAAAGTAAAAGTTGAATGGACTGAAAAAGGTAAAACTCAAGAGATAGAGTTAGAAACAGTTATTGCACGAGCAAAATAAATATGGAAATAAAAAAAGGGTTTACTTTAATAGAATTTATTGTTGCAATGGCAGTAGGCGCTATACTTCTTGTTGTGGCTGGAGTGCTCCAAACAACTTCAAGTAGTTTATGGTTGAAAGGTTCAAATAAGGTTTTTTTACAGACAGAATCGTCCTTTGCTCTTGCTATCATATCTAAATCTGTTAGACACTCAAATTTAGCAGAAGTTCTTGATGATGGAACTACCTTACAATTAACTAAAGTATATAGGGACCAAGATAACGAGATAACAACTTTTTTCCTTGAAGGTAAAGATTTGAAACAGCAGGTTGATGATGAGGATAGTACTGTTATCCTTAAAGATATTGTTGATGATGTTCTCTTTACATTTCCTGCGGAAGATATGTATAATAATATTATATACAGGGGGGTTAGAGTAAAGATGACCCTTTTGAAAAGTAAAGAGTCCTTTTCGTCTGAAAAGGTGATTGCAATGAGAAACATCGCATTTTAGTAGGGATAAAGACGAGGGAATTGCCCTTGCTTGTCTTTCCGGACTTGTTCCGGAATCTCGGTTTTAC
>JALNXB010000108.1 GCA_023230585.1 bacterium | reverse complement strand
TTTCACAATATTTACTTAATATAATGGGGTATTTACCAGCGTTTTTCATATACTCAGCACCATCTATCCAATCAAACCGCCATACCAAACACGAGATTTGTGTAATTGTGTGGCGTTTGCACTAAAAAGTTGATATTCAATAAAAAAGGCAATAACTTATCATTGTAAATATAAAAATCGAGGATAAAGGTGAAAGCTATGCTAAAAAAATCATTACTTTTGGGGATAGTTTTTGTTTTTTGTGCTGGTTTTTTAGTTGCACAAACAGCGGAAGCCCCGTCAGTTGGTGACGGCTCTGCGGACAACCCCTACCAAATCGCCACCTTAGCCAATCTTCGCTGGCTCAGTGAGAACACCGACATGTGGTCTTCGGGTATCTATTTTATTCAAACGGCCGATATTGACGCATCCAGGACCCAATCCTGGAACGGCGGCACCGGCTTTTCACCTATAGGGAATTGGTTTGATTATGGTGATTATAATCCTTTCAAGGGCAACTATAAAGGCAACGGACACGCCATTTCCGGGCTTTACATTAATCGACCATCAAGTAATGGTCAAGGTTTGTTTGGATATACATGGTCAGGTGCTGAACTAAGGGATATTGGTTTGGTTGATATAGATATTACCGGATGGGAAGGTGTCGGCGGCCTGATAGGACGGAATTACGGCAACGTATCAAACTGCTATGCCAGCGGGTCGATTAGCGGATCGAGCTTTGTCGGTGGCCTGACAGGAAGGAATTACACCACCGTATCAAACTGCTATGCCAGCGGGTCGGTTAGCGGAACGGAAGATGTCGGCGGCCTGATAGGAGTTAATCACGGTACCGCCTTAAACTGCTATGCCAGCGGGTCGATTAGCGGATCGAGCGCTGTCGGTGGCCTGATAGGATATAATTTCGAAAGCACCGTATCGAACTGCTATGCCAGCGGAT
This sequence comes from bacterium, assembly GCA_023230585.1. Lineage (NCBI taxonomy): Bacteria > bacterium. The sequence continues at coordinate 2,349 of JALNXB010000108.1, read as the reverse complement.
CGGTTAGCGGATCTAGCTTGGTCGGCGGCCTGATAGGATTGAATTACAGATGTGCACTGTCGAACTGCTATGCAAGCGGGTCGATTAGCGGATCGAGCTCTGTTGGCGGCTTTTTAGGTTATTATTACAGCGGTACCATAACTGCCTGTTTTTGGGATCAAACGGTCAACTCAGAATTAAGTGGGGCGGGATATGGATACAGCGGTAACCAAATTATCGGAAATACGACTGCCGAGATGAAAATGAAAAGCACCTATGCTAATTTTGGCTGGGATTTTTTGACCATATGGGGTATCAATGATACAATCAATGGAGGCTATCCTTATCTATATTGGCAATCCCTGCCTAGAATCATTATTAATTCTATTGAAGAAATAACATCAAATTCTATAAATATCTATGCAGATTTGTTTTACCTGGGTTTCTCATATCCTTACGAGCACGGTTTCTGCTGGAACGTGGGCGGAAATCCTACGCTGGACGACAATAAGGTCGAACTTGGACCGGCCCATTTAATGGGGGTTTTCAGTACTGATATAACAGGTTTGGCATCGAACACCCTTTACTATATCCGAGCTTATGCCACGAATGAAGCGGGAACAGCGTACAGTGAGGTCAACTACTTTACAACCATTGAAACCGGTATAGCGGAGGGTCTCCCTTCAAATTATGTTCTGTCCCAAAACTACCCCAACCCCTTCAATCCACTAACAACCCTGCAATACGGCCTACCGGAAGCATCCGATGTGAACCTAGTGATCTTCGACATCACAGGCCGCAAGATCAAAGAATGGTCCATCGGCAACCAGCAGGCAGGCTGGCATGAAGTTATCTGGAACGGTACGGATCAGAGTGGAAGCCTGGTCTCAACAGGCGTATATATCTACAGCCTGCGAGCGGGTGATTTTGTTGACACCAAGAAGATGGTTTTTATGAAGTAAAAGGAGAGCCAGAATGTTAATTAATGAAAACGCAAAAGAATTAATTATCGAAAATGCCAACAGTTTTATTCTCGATGATGACAAAAAGAGTGAAATAAAAAACAAGAGAGAATTTTTTCACACTCAATTTCCGAAAGAAAAAATTGCTCAGCTAGATAAACAACATTACTTCCAAGGAAAAGGTATTAAAGAAGGGAATTTCACTTATGAGTTAGAGTGGAATTCACGAATTTTAGGTAGTATAAGAGGTGGTAGCGTATATAAGTTCGGGTATGAAGAAGATTTTACAAAGATCAAGAATCTTCTTGTAGAAATTCTATCTGCAAGAAATTCTCGAAGCACTTTTTATACTAACAATGGAGATCTTTCTGAGTTTTCAAAAGAAATTGTAAAAAAGACAAACAATCTAAAGGGAGTGGCAAGAGTATTTATTGGGAAAATACTATCAGTTTACTTTCCTGATATATTCATGGGAACATATACACACCAAGACGATTTTTTGCAAAGCATCTACCCTGAATATAAGCCAGAAGCACAGAATGTTGAACTATATTTAAGAAATAATTACATATTGCTTAATTTAAAGAAAAAATATGCTGACAATTTAACAAATGAAGAATTTGTGGACTTGTTGTATAAGTTATTTCCCATTAAACACGAATCTCCGGTTAAAATAATTGAAGATTCGGAAAACACAGTTATAGAAGCACTCGAGACGCAACACTACCAAACACTTATTCATAGAAATTTTAAAAAACTATTTAAGGGCAAGTTGAAATATGCTGATGAGGAAAGACAAAATGAATATATTGGGCATTTTGATACTTTGGAGGTTGGTATTTTAGATTTTCTTGCAGTCGATGAAAATAACGATTTTGTTGTAATTGAACTTAAGAGAAAATCAAATGATTCAACACTTGGTCAAATCTTAAGATATATGGGCTGGGTAAAGGTTAACCTTTGTAAAAATAACAATAAAGTTAAAGGCCTTATAATTGCAGAATCAAAGGATAACAAATTAGAATATGCTTTACATGTAGTTGAAAATGTCGTATTTAAAAAAATGAAATTGAATGTAGAAATTGATGATTAAATGCCAACCCCAATAAATAAAATAATCCACTACAAAAGCGCAGATAACACATACTTAAAAAAACGTATATGCCACAATTGGTATCAAAAATAATTCAGTACCGAGTTTTACTTAACAATACCGCCTTTTCAAAAGGTGTATTCAACTTAGATGAGCCTGTTTATTATCAATATGCGGTTGGAGAAATATTGCCCCATTTGAGACACAAGGAGTCAAAATTTAATCCCTACGAAACAGATGCAGTGAGATTCCCACTCTTCAACAAGTCAAATAATGCAAAAATATCAGAACAAATAGGTCAGTATGGTTTATTAC
>JALNXB010000107.1 GCA_023230585.1 bacterium | reverse complement strand
TCGCAAAGACGGAATGGGGGGCTGTTAACAAAAGGTTCAAGCCTTTTGTTCTTCTACTCTGAGCCTGTTAAGCCCTTCGGAGATGCTCTTTGTATCCGCCCAGTTTACCATCCTGAACTTGTTTCAGGATCTCTAACTTAATCCACGCTGGTAATAGGCACAACGTAAAAAAACGAGATTCCGGATCAAGTCCGGAATGACATATGGGGGAGGCGCTTGCAAAGACGGAATGGGGGCTCTGCCTTTACTTGCCGTCCCAGCCAGCAATTCTTGCCCATAACCACCATGCGGCATACGCTTTTAGGTTAGCGTTTAAGGGCTGGCTATGAGCGGAAGAACATTTGTACCAATCAACCCCTTCTGTATGTGTATTCTGCCATTCTGTTGCCCAGTTACCACCAGTATAAGAACAGTTATCTCTAACGTTTTTATCTCCAAAATATTTTCCGTCTGGGTTGTAACTTTCTATATCAGCAAAATCGTATAATATCTTTTTATTATCTATACAATACTGTCTTATCTGTTGATTTCTTTGATGAAGGTTACCAGAAAGCCCAGTACCATCTGTATGTCCTGTCATATAAACAAACTTTACTTTAGGGTAATCCTTCTCTAATTGGTTCATAAGTGTAAGATATGTTGTTATATCACCTGGTTTAGCAGAACCTACCTGCCCACACCAAGACCATATAACCACATTTATTTCTGGATTAGAGTTAAGGTAAGTTCTTGTAGTTGTTGCCCACTCTGTTCTGTTTGGGTTACCTAAATCACGAGCTACACCAAGGTTTCCGTCTCTTATATCAAGAGCACCGTTTTTCCCGCCAATATTCCAATCATATAAACTGCCTGCAAATTTAACAAGTCCTCTCATACCGGTAGTTATTTGGCTACCGTGGGAGGTATGCCCGTAGGCAATATGTAAATCTTTTTTTGCTTTTTCTATCCATTGTTTAGGTATCTTTTTTAGGTTTGTGGTCTTATGGTCAATAATTATTGTAGAATCTGGTGTTGAACTGCTACCAATATTATAAGATACACAGGTTTGAGAATAAGAGATATAAGAGAACGCACAAAATATTAACATACTGACTGCAATACTTACTTTTTTCATAAACTCTCCTTTTTATTCATATATGTTTCATAACTTTAATTATCCCAATTGGTACATTTGTCATTAAAAAACTTATCTGATACCTAATATCAATCAATTCCTATTACGGCTTTTGTAGCGTCATAGGTGGCAGGCAGAGAAAAATTTTCCTTAAAAGCATTTGCACTATCCATAAAAGCCTCTGCATAGTCAAATCCGCATAGTTTTCCATAAATCTTTGCCTGTTCAATTATATGGTCAACAAATCTTGATGTATCTCTATCTGGGTACTGGCTTTTAAAAACAGAAACTGCCTTACATTTTATATCTATTGTGTCTGATATGTCAATAAATCTTGTTGGAGCAAAAGAACTATTTATTGTTCCACCTTGACCATGTGGCCAATGGAATAATTTTATATCTTTTCCTTTAGATGCCAGAAGTTTGCAAACGTAAAATGCAAAACCTGCAACAGCGTAATGTTCCCAGTGTACATCGTCCGCACTATGGGTTAAAAGTATATCAACCTGATTGCTTAAAATAAAATCCATAAGAAAATTTGTTGCTGTTTTAGAAAAACGAGCACTAACTATATATTCTCTACCGGGTATCTCTTTATCAATTCTGGCGAGGTCTTCACAGGTGTTTTTGATGCCGTCAAAGTGTGTTAAGTTGATAGATTTATCTTCGTACCAGTAAAGGCTCTTAAAGTCAAAGAAAGATATATCCGAAATACCAAGGATTTTAGCGCCCTCCTCTGCTTCTCTCTTTCTTATATCAATAATTTCTTTATTAGAAGGGTACCTATCTTCCTTTATATCTTGTTCAGAATGTCTATAATATGGAGTAGTAGTTGCTATTGTGTAAATAACGTTCCAACCTTGTCTTACGTAATTTGCAAGAGTGCCACCACACCTTAATTCAACGTCGTCGTGGTGTGCTCCAAAAGCCATTATTGTTTTTTTGTTTTTCATAGTTCTCCTTTATCTTATACACTATTGTTTATTCCCATTCCTTTTCCGCCTTCGGCGAGATTGCCACGCTAAGAACCGCTCGCAAAGAAGGAATGAAGGAGTAAAAACGAGATTCCGGATCAAGTCCGGAATGACATACAGGGGAAACCTCATACTTTATCGTTACGTTTTACTTTTTCCCTCACCCTTAATCCCTCTCCCCCAAGGGTAGAAGGCAAAGGAGGGGGTAGTTCTTTTAATCAAATCCAATGAGAGCCTTTGAAGCATCATAAGTCATTGGTGGACTAAACTCTTTTTTATATGTAATTAAACCATCCATAAAAGCCTCTGCATATTCAAAGCCAGAAAGTTGTCCATAAATTTTTCCAAGTTTTAGTATATGTTCAACAAATTCCGAAGTATCTCTATCTGGATACTGACTCTTAAACGCAGAAACTGCCTTACATTTGATATCTATAGAATCTGTTATGTCAACAAATCTTGTGGGTGCGAAAGAACGGTTTATTGAGCCACCTAAACTTGGGGGTCCATTAAATAGTTTTATATCTTTTCCTTTTGCGACAAGTTGTCTGCAGACAGAAGCAGCTAACCCTGCAACAGCATAATGTTCCCAGTGTTCATCGTCTGCGCTGTGGGTTAAAATTATGTCAACCTTTTTGCTCAGTATAAAATCTGAAAGAAAATCTGTTGCATCTTTTGAAAAAAGAGCGCTAACAATATATTCTCTACCGGGTATCTCTTTTTCAATTCGGGCAAGGTCTTCACAGGTGTTTTTAATACCGTCAAAGTGTGTTAAGTTGATAGATTTATCTTCGTACCAGTAAAGGCTCTTAAAGTCAAAGAAAGATATATCCGAAATACCGAGAATTTTAGCGCCCTCCTCTGCTTCTCTCTTTCTTATATCAATAATCTCTTTATTAGAAGGGTACCTGCCTTCCCTAATATCTTGCTCAGAATGCATATAATAGGGGGTAGTGGTTGCTATTGTGTAAATAACATTCCATCCTTTTTTTATATAATTTACAAGGGTGCCACCATAGTCTAATTCAATATCGTCGTGGTGTGCTCCAAAAGCCATTATTGTTTTCTTGTTTTTCATATTTCTCCTTTATCTTTGTCTTTGTCGCCGTTTTGTGGCTTCAACGCCCCAGTTTTGTTATTCTGAACTTGTTTCAGGATCTCTCACTTAACCCACGTTGGTAATAAACACATCGTAAAAAACGAGATTCCGGATCAAGTCCGGAATGACATATAAGGGGA
>JALNXB010000106.1 GCA_023230585.1 bacterium | reverse complement strand
AGCACGCTTTCCTGTACGTCCTTCTTTTGACAACAATTTTAAAGCAGTAGGTATACCTATAAACGGGTTATGAAACTCGTGTTGCCCAAGATATACGCTCCTGCGAGGGCCTGGAAACATAGGTTGAATATATAGGTTAGGCCAGTCAAGAATGTTATCTGGTTTACTTTTAAGGTCCTCAGATAATGGGTATACACTCTGGTAATAGAGAGCATCTTGGAGTATCTGTTCTACTACGTATCTATTCTTATCTTCACCTGTTAACCAGTAGGCAAGAGAATGCATAAAAAGGTCGTGGTTTTTATGCCCAGCAGGTCTATATCTACGGTCAAAACGGTACCTCTGGTCAAGAAGTTTTAATATAGCTTCTTTTGCCAGTTCATCGCCTGTCTGCAAATAATATTCAGCAAGAGCAAAACTGGTACGATGATCTTTATATAAAGAACCATAACCGCTTGTCCTTAACCCGTTCTGGTTTTCCATATCTATAACAGAATGGACCATATTTTTCGCAGTCTTCATAGCGTCTTCATTCCAATCCAACATAGATAAGGTTATAAAAGTTTTTATAGATGTTTCGCTGGGTCTAACATTCCATTTAATCTTAACAAAAGTTTCTTTAATCTTATATACAATATCGAGCGACCTCTCGTCACCCGTAAGATAATATTCAAAGAGCCAGTTATCTATAACCCCAGCATTAATATAAGCCGTTGTATTGTCACCCCAAAAGACAGGAAGTGATGGGTATTTTCCGCCGTAAGACCTTGAACTTATAAAACCTCCCATCATTTTCTCAGGAGCGTCACAATGGGCAACATACCAGTCGCCTGTAAAACGGCTAAATGAATGTCCCCAATGATAATACGTACGTTCTCCACTTCTTGCGTAGAGTCGCCATGGTTCTCGCCGTAAACCGTAGTCCCTCAAAGATTCAATAGTACTCATATAAGCGAGAGTTTTACCTTTAGTTTCATGATAACTTCTCGATGGAAAACATCCCCAAGACATAAACCCGTTCATAGGGAAAGCTTTAAGTGGCAGAAGAATTCTTTGCCAATATTCAGAAAGAAGATTCTCTTCTGCTGGAAAGTTTTTTGTATCTTTATGTAACATAGGGCAACCAAACGCTTCTGTTGAACATACCCACTCAGGTTTAGCTAAAACAAGAACCTGTTTTGTTGACGCTAAAGCAAGTTGTTTTACTGTTTCTTCCTTGTAGGCACCCGCAACAGGTAAAAACCATATATCGTGAGTCCTTGAACCCCCTTGTGCGTTACTTGGTCTTGACAGAACACTCTCGTTAGGAGTAGGGTAACCTGGAGTCCAACTTTGCCAGTAATCTTTCACCATTGAACTTATACGGAAATCGAGTTCTTTTCCAGAACGGCCTGACCAGAACACAGCCCTTGCGCCCCTCTTTCCAAACGATAGTTCTTTTGGATACCTTTCTGCTAAAAAAGGCATCGCTAAAGTAATACCAAAATTTCCATAATCACCGTGAGCCCAATCTCCAGCAGTTTGTATCTCTTCAATAATTTTATCCTCTCCACCTGAAAAATTACCTATAACAGCCTTATACTCTCTTTCCAAAAAATGAGGATATTCTGTTTGCAGCATATAGGTTTCATCACCAATATTTTTTATCTTTTTTATCTGTTCAGACTCTTCACCAATAGAACAATATATATCAGTAGGTTTCTCAGGGGTTTTAAATTCTAAACCATAATCTTTAAACCAAACATTGTTAGTATCTTGGGTAAATGTAATTGAATGGGTTATTTTGATATACGGTACCCCTGCAGAATAGTATAACCAGAGTTCTGCTTTTGCAAGTTTTTCTCCAGAATCGATCACGTACCACCCTGACCGTTTCACAACCATCCGAGCAGGGCCTTCTTTTAAAAACGTATTTTCTATCTCAGCCAACTCACCTGCTACTACTGCTCTTCTATCTTGATTATCTACCAAATACGCACCAGCACCCGAATTTTTCAAAATCTGTCTTTTCTCTTTACCATAGATAATCCAACCCTCTTCTGGTAGAAGTTTATCTTTATCAAACTGGTAGACAGCTACCCCTGTATCCACTCTAAACCCGCCATCTTCCTGCCTAACTACTTTTAAAGGAGAAGGGTAAGACCTTCTTTTCACTCCTTGACCAAACTCAACCTTATATTTTCCTTGAGGCGAATCTGTAAACCCTGCTAATGCCCATCTAACACTTCCGTCTTGCCAAGTGGCAGCAACATCTACTTGCGAAGGTACCTCTCTGTTTCCTTTCATTATCCGAATATTAGAAACATCTTTCAACTCCCCAGAAGGAAACGGTATACTTGCAACCATAGGCCACGGCGAGTTAAGTTTTGATACATCGTCTATTTTAAGTTCAACACTATCTGCCATAAGATGTTTATTTGTACTACAAAAGAATAAAAGGAAAAATACCAACACTTTAAGATAGAAAAAGATTCTTCTTTCCATAATTCATCTCCTTGCTGTAAAACATTCTGCTAAACTTAAAAATAGCATGTTTTGGCTCTTATAAGGTAACCAAACAACTGGCTTAATAGGTTGTTAAAGTATGTAATATTAGAACAATAAAAGGAAAGGGTACGGCGGTAACAAATAAAATTGTTTATTTTTAAATAGATACAAATGGTGGCACACTTACTAAATATAGACAATTTTGTTCTCATAACAAAATTTTACATTGAATTAAGATAAAAATCAAAAGATAGGAAAATATCTAAGCGGCGGTTAGTATATTTATTGCTAATAAACATTTGTTAAGGCAATTCTTATTATGTTTTGCAAATTAACCTATCCCGCCGCTCGATAGTTACAGATAAAAACAATCTGCATAGGTAAAAATCACTCAGCTTCTTCCTGCTGTGCCTCTGTTTCTGCTTCAGGAGCCGGCTCCTCAACAACTGCTTCTTCTTGAGCTTCAGGTTCTGGCATGGGAGGCGGCTGCTGTTTTTTACAGCCTGATACCAGAAAGGCCAACATGAGTATACCTAAAAAGATACCCAATATTCTCTTCATATTTTTCACCTCCTTTTCTGCTAAAAGATGTATAGTTTAATCTTTTTTATTTATAAGAATAATGTCTTGCTCAAAATTTTTTATAAAAAGGTACACAATAGGTAGTTTTAAAATTCTATTGTATCATAGATTTTTACTAATATCAAAAAAATAATTTTACCTTTTTTATTATTTTTCTTAATCTAATAACTTTTCAATCAATTCATTAAAACAGGCGCAGTAGAAAAGAAAGACCGTCCTTCAAGTGTCCCGTTAAAAAGAAAAAGCCCTCTTGTGTTTTTATCCAATACAGGCGCTTTTTTTGAAGGTACAAAATCTTCAATATACCTAACAGTATCTGATACTCTAAGGTTATCTATT
>JALNXB010000105.1 GCA_023230585.1 bacterium | reverse complement strand
TTCAGCTTCTTTATCTCCTGGGCAAAGCGCGGCGCATTCACATCCGCTATGTTCGCGTAATAGTTGCCCACTTTCTGGCGGATTCCCTCGGATCCTCCAAAAATAAAAATGCTCTGGTTCCCGATACGGGAAATGTCCAGCATTTCATATCCAGACGCGATCAAATACGCGGCCAGATAAAAATCGTTTAGTTCAAGTTTTTGCATGAGTTTTACCTCTGGTTAATAGGCACGCCTTTCGGCATGCAGCAGGCTGATTTCAGCCTAAAAATGTTACTCAAAAAGCGCTCCGGCCGGAGCTTTAGTCGTTTCGTCAGGTTTCGTTATTTTCGGGATTTTCGTTTTTTCGGATAAGGCCGGGAATCCAGCCTTTACCATAATATAATACATTTTTATTCAGATGTCAAGCATTATGTAAACTATTTTGTACAATATTATAATAAGTATGAGAGATCAACTCTGTGACCCCCGTCACACAAAATAATCAGCCCTTTCACAACCCGGCAATCCTTATTAAATTCCCCCATGATCCTTCCAAAAATCGACAGCACTATCTTGGCATATGTTTTGATGTTGGATTTGGAATGAAAAATTTATGATGTATATTATTTTAATAAAATAAAGAAAATTAATGATTCCACATGTAAAACCCGGTACAGACCAAATTGCAAGGTCATTTTTACAGAAAGCCGTAAGACGCGGTGATCAGGATATGACCCAAAAGGCCATTAATTTAATTATTCAAAACGGCGATTTCTCTTGGCTTAGGGGTCGATTAGCTGTTATTAATTTTGAGGAATGTTGGACATATGGTTTAAATATAAGTTTTGATAATGACATTCAAATCATAACCGATCATTTTCTAAATATAGCTTCAGCGGTTAAAAATAAAAATGCGGCCGGTTTGGGCTCGTTAGCATATGAATATTCTGAGGGTAAAATTAGCGTCTTACAAGCCAATGCTGATGATATTCATATAAAGAAAGTTGCCGATGCTGTAAAAGATCCAATCACCTTTTGGAATTGGGCTGACAAACAGGCAAAATCAAATGATCAAATAAAGATGGTTCAAAACGCAAAAGTATCTTTAAAAAAAGCAGCTTGGTCATGGGATAAAGCCTTTATTATTGCGGCAGCATATTTGGCAATAACGAATTCAATACCCAGCACGGATTATCTACCCAAAACATCAAATAGCAGTTTTCCGGTATGGACAGGAATTGACAAACACACAAAAACAGGTAGAAATAACATAGATAAGGCCGCAAAACAACTCGGCGTTCAGGTATATAACGCAAGATTGCTGTCATTTTATTTCGAGAGCGCTGTTTGTAACAAAATTAAAGACTCACCCTGGTGGGAGCGTGAAAGAGAGTGGAAGTTGTCTACAAAAGGATATACAGTGGCTCAAGCTAAAAAAGAATGGGCTCGTTTGCTTCCAGCGGTAAAAGCATTATTAAGCGCTGAAGAACAAAAGTTAAAGGCACGATTGTCAGCGGCTCCACAACATCGCCAACAACAGATGAGTCTTTTTAATCTGTGACCCCCGTCACACATCAAACTTCACTACTGCTTTCCATCAAAAATCACTTTATATTTACCCAGGTTCTGGCACCTAGCAATAATAAGTCCCCCTCTGGCCATCGGCATAACAACCAGTGGCCTATTTTTATTATGAACTTGATACTTATCAAAAAAATATTATAAATTATAATTAAGAATAAATAAGGGTGCTGGTTATGAATAAAGTGAATCAAATTGATGCTGACAGTATTTTTTATAAAATAGATAAAAGAAATTATGATGATAGTTGTTGCTTTTTGTGTGGTGAAGAGCTCAATGATAGCAATAGATCCGATGAACATGTGATTCCAAAGTGGTTGCAAGAAAAATACAATCTATGGAATCAAGAACTGGGTTTGATAAATGGTACAAATATTAAGTATAGACAATTAACAATACCTTGTTGTTCTGATTGCAATACTAAGTATCTGAGTTCTCTTGAGACAAGAGTATCTCAAGCAGAAAGCAAGGGTTATCAAGAATTTTGCAAGCTAAACAAAATGGATTTATTTTATTGGCTTGGCAAGATATACTATGGATTAATGTATAAGGAAATGTTTCTTTTAAAAAACCGTAAAAATCCCGATGAAGGAACAATCCTTAATAAAGAATATGTTGAATTATTTCGAGCACATTATATGTTTCTTATGGGTATCAGGGGAGGTCATAGTTGTGAAAACTTTTTCCCTGCATCAATATTTATTGTTAACACTCAAAAGCCGAAAAAACTTGAATATCAGTGGGATTTCTATGACAAACATTTCAAGATGTTTATAGCTATGAGGTTTGGTGAAATTGGACTTGTTGCTAATCTTCAAGATATGGAGGCAGTAAAAGAATCAATTAAACTGGATGATTTTTATATGTTTGAGTTACATCCATATCAATTTATAGAAATGTCAGCAGTAGTTTTTAATACATATTTAAGAATGAATAGGACCCCAAAATTTATTTCGTACGAAGATACGAATAATGATGATAAAATTATTAGAACTAGCATGGTACCTTTGCAAGGTTTAAGCTCTAAGCCCGTTTTTGAAAATTGGAGTGATGAAATGTTTGCAGAAGTATTAGCTGGTATAATGGGCATGCCATATGAATATATTAACCCTGAACCTGGTAAATTCAGATCATTTATTTATGATGAGAACCATAAACCTATATTTATCCCAATTAAGGAAGATTTATAAGTAAAATCCCCACAAATCTCAAGGAAGCACTTCAAATAATGAGCATAAACAGAGATTCTGAGTAAAAAGTATATGGGCAAGTATTGTTTGTAATATCGCTTTCAAACCTTTACATTTATACCTTGTAAAGGTATAATAAATGCTTATCGGGACATAAACTCAGTACAAACGCGCTTTGTATAAAGTCGCAGAATCGACCCTGGGAAGGATAATTAAATGGCAAATAATCACAATACTACCAAAGAACAAGAACGCGCTGAACTACACCGCGCTATATGGCAGATCGCCAATGATCTCCGGGGAAGTGTGGACGGCTGGGACTTTAAGCAATATGTACTGGGCATGCTCTTTTATCGCTTCATCAGCGAAAATCTGACCGCCTACATCAATAAAGACGAAAGTCGCGCAGGCAATCAGGATTTTGACTATGCAAAGTTATCCGATGATAAAGCGGAATTCGGACGCGCGGATACTGTGAAGGAAAAGGGATTTTATATCCTGCCAAGCGAGCTGTTTTTCAACGTACGCGCCAAGGCACGTAACAATGCCAATCTCAATGAAACGCTGGCTGCCGTTTTCCGTAATATTGAAAGCTCAGCAAAAGGATTTGACAGTGAAAGTGATATCAAGGGTTTGTTTGATGATCTTGATGTGAATTCCAATAAACTGGGCAATACGGTCGAAAGACGGAACAAGACGCTGGCAAAACTTCTTGAGGCGATCGGCGACCTGAAACTGGG
>JALNXB010000104.1 GCA_023230585.1 bacterium | reverse complement strand
ACTTGAAGAAGGGTTGGAAGGGAAAGTAAAACTAAAAACTAATATTCCTATTAAAGGTAGATGGAAGGTTATGGCAAGAGTAAGAGGTATGTCAGGGATAGAGCGAGAAAGTTATACTACTGGTTGGCAACCTCAAGGGGAAATTGGAAAGGGAAATTTTACAGTAAAAATCGGAAATCAAGCGGTAAGGAAACTACCCGTAGAAGGGTCTGAATGGAGATGGGTTGAGGTAGAAGGAAGACTTTTAATTACTAAAACAGGCAAAACTGAAATAGTCTTTTCAACCTCTGATACAGGCATAGCGATAGATAATATTCTTGTTACCAACGACTTAGGTTTTACACCAACCAACCTTGACAACACTCCTACAGTCAAACCTTCAACACCTCAAAAAATTAAAATATCTGAAATAAAAGGGGAGGGCGAACCACTTGAGTGGAGAGGGTATACAATAGCACCTCCTTACGTAAGAATTGAATGGGAACTTTCTACTGCTCCGCAAGGTATAAGGTATTACAATATATACCGAGGTGAAGATAAAGATTTTAAAGTAGGACCTGAAACTCTTATAGGAAGCGAAACTGATATATTTTTTACCGATCTACAACTCAAAAAAGGGACAGAATACTATTACAAAGTAGTAGCAGTAGACAACTGGGATAACCGTTCTGATGTTTCGGAAGCGCTTATTGTAAAAATAAGATAATAAATTTACCAGAGCAGAAGTATGAGAAAACACAAGGGGGAAAAATGCCAAATAAAAGGTTAGCTATATGTATAGTAACAGTCTTTATTTTATTTATTTTTACGGTTAAGGGGCAATCTCAAACCTTTAAAAATATTTATGAAGCGGCAGAAAAAGGAAGTGTGACAGATGTTGAAAAGTTTCTTAAGAGAGGAGTAAAAATCAATGAGAAAGATAAAGAAGGTACAACACCTCTCCACATAGCTGCCTTTGAAGGCAAAATTGAAACAGTTGTTATGCTTGTAAATAAAGGTGCTGAGATAGATGTGAGAAATTTGAAAGGTGAAACTCCTCTTTATAAAACAGCCCTACTTGGACAGACAGAAGCAGCAAAAATACTTATTGAAAAAGGAGCAGATGTAAACACAAAAGATATAAACGCAGGCACCCCTCTACACAGAGCTTCTTCTTGGGGTCATACTGCAATAGCAAAAATGTTTATTGAAAAGGGGGCAGATGTAAACGCAAAAGATAGGTATGGATGGACGCCTCTACACTATGCCGCAACATGGAACCGAGTAGAGGTAGCTCGTATGCTTATTGAGAAAGGGACAGATGTAAATGAAAGAAATATGCGAGGCGAGACCCCTCTTTATAGGGCGGCTTATAGTGACAACTGTCTTGATACAGCGATTTTTCTAATCGAAAAAGGAGCAGATGTAAATTTGCCTGACAACAGAAAAAAAACACCGTTTTACGTATCAGCGTATGGAAGAAGGGCACCTAAAGTAAACGAACTCCTAAAAAAACACGGAGGTAAAAACTTTTAAGCTGAACTGAATACGGAGGCATATATGGGTAAAAAAAGATTGTTTTTATATATTATTTTAAGTTTGGTCTTCTCTTTTTTTTATACAGTTTATGCTTCTGAAGTAAACCTTATCAAGAACCCTGATTTATCTGTAATGAAAGGTGATTCTCCTGAACATTGGAGATTGGGAGGGCAGACAAAATTTTACTACGATGAAAAGGAAAAAGCAGCTGTTATAACAACAATGAAGACCTACGACTCATTCACTCAAGGCGTTAGTCTTGCCCCTGGTCATTATCTTCTTAAGGCATTGATTAAAACAAATACCAACGCAACAAGTTTAACCTGTATTGCTTCTTTATCTATAAGTGCTTCAGATAAATATAGATGGGTAGAAATTCCTTTTTATGTAGACGGTTTGGGTGAGAGAAACCTATCAGTTGCAATAGGTATACGCAGAATTTATAATGACCCTACCACCCATAAAGGGGAAACAAGAATAAAAGAGATGCAACTTATACGGCTTGGAGATACTTTTTTACCTCGAAATTGGGCAACAAAAATCTCTGTTCATCCTCTCCATAAACTTAAAACAATAAATGATAATCCAAACTGGAACAGACCAGGCAAGGTTATTTTTAATGATACACTTATTGGGACAGAAATATGGCTTATGAGTCAATATGGACAGACAGATTTATCTTATGTAGGATTTCCAGATTTTAGTAATAACGGGAAATATGTGCAGGTTGGCAACAGAAAACCAGGCTATGTTATGAGAACCGACGGTTCGCACAGATACGGTTCACCTTCAAAAGCGTGGCCCAATAGGTTGTTGTGGCTTTTTCCGTGGGAAGAAAAGAACCTGCCCGAGAAGTCTGACCCTTCAGATTGGATAGTTACTTTAAGAACAAGGCGAAGCAACCTACCTATAAGAGTTGAAATGCTTAATCTGGTAACTGGTGAAACAAAAAAAATAGTATTACCTACAATCCCTGAATGGGATATAGCCCTCGTACCATCAACTCCTTGTGGAAGAGGACAAGATACAAAAAGAATAACACATAACACGCTTGTATGGATTGCAAAAGATAAAAAGAAGATAGGACTTTCAAGTACAGAAGGTAAGAACTTCAGAAGTTTTGAAATTAAGAGTATCTCAAAAAAACCTGAAAATGATACTGTTAATCCAGGCGTAAGTGCGGCATGGGGGAAGGGTGGAGATAACTGGTACAACTCAGTTGATAAGAACGACAACAGGTATTTTGCTTTTGAACTTAACAAAGAAAAAGATTTCAAAGACCCAGAAAACCCTTACCAGGTGTGGATGCTTCCATTAAGCGAAAAAGATACAAGAGGGCTATTAAGGGTTATCCCCAACCCAAAGGTAGAGATTACTCCCGGTTCATACAGTAGAGGACGCCTCTTATGGTGGGATTTGACAGCGGGGTTACCCCCTTTTGGAGATTCAGCTACATTTCTTCTTGAAGATGGTACCCTAATATATATGTGTTCACTCGGAGAGCATAGCGGGTTTGGCTCAACAATAAGCACTCTATGTCCATACACCAATCAAGCACAATTTATTGGTAATTACCCAAAAATGGACCGTGTTTCCTGGCCACACGAGTTTAAACATAACAAAGATTTTGCAATAGTAGAGGCTTTTACAGAACCCTTTTGCCCTGTGGTAATGGCTGATTTAAGATATAATACATTATGGTCTCTTGTTATAACTAACTTTCACGATTATGCTGCAAGATACGCTCAACGCCCTATGTATAGCGACCGACCTGGGTTTGGCACATACCATAAACCTATGATTAGAACAGCGCCTACACAAAGCCCTGATTTTACAAAAGTGCTTTACTGTTCTTCAATGTTGACAGGAGACGACCCAGAAAGACTTTTAGGAGACGCTTATATAGCAGTTGCACGTTACCCTCAACCGCCTATAAATGTAAGGTTTGAGGGTATACGGTTAGTTTGGGATAAACCTCAGTATAACGCAGAAATTATGGGTTACAATATCTATTATTCGAAAGAGAGCGGTAAAGGTAGTTGGACAAAACTTAACCCAAAACCTATAAGAGAGATGTT
>JALNXB010000103.1 GCA_023230585.1 bacterium | reverse complement strand
TCAGCAGAAATCAAGGAACTGAATTAAGAATACATAATTTGGATGGTAAAATTGCCAATACCGATAGCCATGGGAAAGATCTATGTCCTCCAAAGGATAAAAAATGACAGTAGAAATTACCGGTGAACACGGGATAAAATCAGAAGATCAAACAGAAGAGATTTTTAATCAGACTTTTTTTGCTGATTTTACTTTTAGGAGTCCCCGAAAGGACAATAAATATGAACATGAAATAACAGATGTTTTAATAGGTTTTGATGATGTTCTATTGATAGTTCAAGTTAAATCTCAAAAAACAGATAGAGATCCAAGATTATGGCTTCCGTCTAATTTAAGAGATGCTGTTAATCAATTAAGTGGATCGATAAACTATTTAAAACGAAAAAAAGTAATAATAATTAAAG
Organism: bacterium; assembly: GCA_023230585.1. Taxonomy (NCBI): domain Bacteria; species bacterium. The sequence continues at coordinate 3,199 of JALNXB010000103.1, read as the reverse complement.
ATACTCGTAGAGGCAATTTTGATTTTAATATTGAGGATTATAAATATATATATGGTCTGGTATTAATTGACCAACCGGATAAACACCAGATTGATATATCGGGTTATACAAAGGAATTTTACGAAAAACACAATCATTCTCTTCAAATTATGTCACTTAAAGATTTTAACCGAGTTTGTAGTATTTTTGATACGGCTGAAGAAGTTTTACATTATTATGATATGAGGCATATGTTTCTTACTGCAAATAACATATTATTGCATAATGAAGATGATTTTCTAGATATAGCCGCAAACCATTTTTCTAAACTCACAGAACAATATCGTCAATTCATCGGTGAATCCAAAAAAGATAATGAAGATGTGTACTTGTTCATTCAACAAGAATATTACCAAAAACGATTCGCAGGTATTATTTCAGAAGATTACAAGTATAGTAAAATTATTGATGGTATAATTGATCATTGTCATAATTTTGATTCTAATCTTTATAATGAAATTTCTATACAAAATGTTGAAAATATCATTAATCCAAAATTGTATTATCAAATAGCTCACGAATTGGCTAAAACCGGTAGATTAGTAAGGATTTTACATGGTCAAAAAATTATGAGTTTAATTCATGAAGCAGAAGCTGAAGGTTATAAAGAAGAAAAAGACCTAACATTAACAAGCAAATCAAGGAAAACGGCTTATCATTATTATATACCTAATAAAGGTAAATCCAGAAAAGATATTTTTCTTTGTCTGGGGGACTATACTCTTGACTATGCAAAAAAGCATCCCGAATTAAATACTGTCATTAGTGTAGGTATTGAATTTGACGGGAAAAAAAGTGTGAGATATCAGTATTTGATGGTGAAGAAATAAGAGACAACATATGTACCCATGGTTAAATGCTTACATTGATGAATCAGGCACAAATGTTTTAGAATTCGACAAACAAGGTACTTCATATTTATATATTTGTGTCGCGATTTTAATAGAGCAAAAAAATGTATCTATTGCTGAAGAAAAAATGAAATCACTTTCTGAAAAACTCAACAATGGAAGCGAAATAAAAAGTAATAAAGTCGGTACAAACCATACTCGTCGCAAGCTATTTTTAGAAACAATTCAAGACATCCCGTTTACATATTTTGCCCTGATCGTTAATAAAAATAATATTTATAAAGATTCAGGCTTAAAATACAAAAAAACATATTACAAATATATCAGTAGATTACTTTACAATAAAATTGTTTCAGACAATTACAATATAAATATCATTGCTGATGAAATGGGTTCTGAAGAATATATCAATAGTGTCCAAAAATATTTTAATGATAGAAAATTCCCAGATTTGTTCACTCAAGTATCATATAAAATGAAAAATAGCAAAGATGAACCTCTGATTCAATTAGCAGATTTAGTGGCAGGTTCATTAACATATTGCTTTGATGAAAATAAAGATTTGAGTTATGCGAGTAAATTCTGGGAATTATTAAAAAACAAAGAAATCGGAATTCAATGCTGGCCATTAAATATTATTCCCAAATCTGACACCATCCCTGAATATGAAGAAGATTATAATAAATACTACAAAAAATGTGCTTTAAATAAAGCCATTAAATTTATTGAAACATATGAAGATTCCGGTATAGAAGAAGAAGTTATGCAATCAAGGGTTGTAAGTTATTTAATATTTACTCAAGAATTCATACAAACCAACAAAGCGATTACAGCTGATACTCTAATTATGCGACTAAAGGCTGAAGGATTTAAAATTGAGCGACAAACATTTTCTTCATCAATTATTGGCAAAATACGTGACTCTGGTATCATTATATCGGGAAGTCATAATGGTTATTATATTGCATTAACCCTTGATGAAATTAAAGGTTATCTTGATCATAACAAAACAGTTATTGAGCCTATGCTTTGGCGTCTAAAAAAAGCTGATGAAACCGTAAAGAGTTATTTGCAAAATAAGTATGATATATTTGCAGATCCGTCATATCAGCAATTAAACGAACTCTTAAATTGTTATAAAACAAATTCAATAAAACAATATATAGAAAAAACTAATGACTAATTTCATCATCAACGAAAAACATCTCTCCCAACTGCCGGCAGTGGAACTGTTGGTTGCCATGGGCTACACCTTTATCTCCCCGTCGGAGGCTTTGCGCCAGCGGCAGGATAAATATTCCCAGGTACTGCTGGAGGGCATCCTCGGCGAGCAATTGAAACGGATCAACCGTATCAGTTATAAAAACAATCACTACCGTTTCAGCGAAGAGAACATTCAATCCGCCATTCAGAAGCTCAAGGGCGTAAAATATGACGGCCTTTTAAAGACAAATGAGAACATCTACGATCTGCTGACCCTGGGAACAGCCCTGGACCAGAGTTTTGACGGAGACAGCCGGAGCTTTACCCTGAACTATGTCGACTGGGATCATCCGGAACGGAATGCCTTTCACGCGGCGGTGGAATACAGTGTGGAGCGCAACCGCAGCATGGAAACGGCGCGCCCGGATATCGTGCTGTTCGTGAACGGTATCCCTTTTGCGGTCATTGAGTGCAAATCTCCCAAAGCGGATATCGCGCAGGCCGTATCCCAGTCCATCCGCAACCAGGGCGACGATTATATTCCCCGCCTGTTCGTCTTTGCCCAGCTGGTGATGGGGGTCAATAAGAACACCCACCGTTATGCCACCGTCGGTTCAAAGGAAAAATTCTGGGCCGTATGGAAAGAAACCGGCATGGCGTCGGGCAGCCAAAACCACGAACGTCTGCAAGCATACGTCAATGAAGCGCTGCCCGAAGACGTCCGGCGCAAGATCGAAGACGCTCTGGAGATAAAACAGCCGACACCCCGGGAAAATCGCAGGATCACGGATCAGGATATCGCCTTGTTCTCCCTTTGCCGTCCCGAACGCTTGCTGGAACTGACATGGAAATTCACGGTGTTTGATAACGGCGAAAAGAAGATCGCCCGCTATCAGCAATATTTTGTGGTAAAATCCACCCTGGATCGCGTAAAAATGATCGACAATGAGGGACGCCGACAGGGCGGTATCATCTGGCACACCCAGGGTTCCGGAAAATCCCTCACCATGATCATGCTGGCCCGCAACCTTGCCCTGGATCCGGACGTGCGGGATCCCCGGATGGTCCTGGTCACGGACCGTGACGATCTTGACAAGCAGTTGGGG
>JALNXB010000102.1 GCA_023230585.1 bacterium | reverse complement strand
AAAATATTCTTTTAAAAAAAACATAAACTCCAATCTATCCCTTTGTTCTTTTATTTTGCTTTTATTTGAAGAAATTACTGAAATTAATCTGGTCTTCTGAATCTCTCTCGTAAAGTTCAAATCATCGTAATCCATAGAAAATTCAGTATTTTTAGGATTGGTTTGCCTCCAACCAATATGCCACGGCATAGCCTGCTGCCAATATATTTTGTTCTTATGCTTAATATCTCTATGACAAGTGATTACACATACAAATTGTTTAAGAAAAAACCTTTTGTAACCCTTTATACTAGGTGGTTCACCAGTTATTAAATAGACATTTTCTTTGGGACAAAAGGTTTTCTCAATTTTAGACAAACCTTCATAAACTACCCAATAATCACATTCTTTAAGAGTGTCGTCATTAACAAAAAATTGTACATCTCCCCATACCCCGTTTCTTTTTGGAGATTGTCTAAAAAGATAGATAGGTTCACACTTAAAAGAAGTGGATATTTTTACTTTAATCATTTTTACCTTAAGAATCTCTTATTATCAACATACTCCTATTATGGAACTAACAGGTGTTAAGGAAAATATTGTTTACACATTGTTATAAATCAATAAAAATTTACAGAAACTTAAAGTAATAGTCTTTGTTTATTACTATATAAAAATGCGGAGAAAATAAGAAAAAGTTTTCTACCTAAAAACCTTTCCGTATGACATTTATTAAGATGTTTTTTTGCCAGTTCTATTTCCCCTGCTTTTATACATTGAGCAGCCGAACCCAAAATAAATTTGTTAGCATATTCTTTAATATATTTTGCTTTTTTAGGGCAGATTTTTTTCTTTTTCAACGCTGCTTCCAAAGATTCTACAACTCTATAGCCTTCGAGACATTTGTTTTTTTTTACACCACTGCGCTGAATACCTTTATAATAGATAGCTCCCACATATTGGCTAAATGCAATATCATAGTTTAAAGCAATCCGTGCCCACATATCTTGGTCTTCACCACGTTTTATTCCTTCGGGGAAAAAACCTACATCAGAAAAAATTTTCTTTGGTATGGCAACTGCGCTTGAACATACAGGTGAAGCACCATATATGCAGGACTTAAAATAATCAGGTATTATACCTTCCCACTCTTCTCCTCTTGGAATAAACCAGAATATAGGTTTTTTACATTTATTGGAGCGTTTTTCTATAAATGCTGTTGAGTAGGCACCTGCTTTAGGATGTTTTTTTCTTAATCTTACGATAGTTCCTAAAAAATTTTCATTCCACTTATCGTCAGCATCAATAAAAGCAATTAAATCTGCACTTGAATGCTTTATTCCAAAATTTCTTGCAACTGATACTCCAGAAGGGTAAGGTCTATGTAATAATTTTATTCTAACATCATTATAACCCTCAACAATTTTCTCACTGCCATCGGTAGAACCATCATTTACTATAATTATCTCAAAATTCTCATATGTCTGTTCAAGTACAGAACTTAAAGCACGCTTTATAAAATCTACCTTGTTATATAGAGGTATAACAACTGAAATTTTTATCATTTTTTATTCTCTGGCACTATCTTTACGTTGTAAAGTAACAAGTGGTCCAAAAATCCAAATTATTAGAAGATTTTTATAAACTTGAACAGAAAAAGGATTGTTTCTCAAAGCCATACGAATATATCTTCGTGCATTAACTTTATCCCCTTTAAGAAACCTTTTAAGTGCCCAATTACAGAAAAATTGTGACACGGTTCTTCTTCTTTTAAAACCGAACTGTTGTTTTATCAAACTAAGGTTTTCTTCCACCCAATGGGGAGTTAAAAATTGAAGGTTCGCTTTGTTGCCCTTTTTTCTTTCGTCAAAAAGTTCTCTTGTAAGCAGGCAATACATTTCCTCTCCTATTTTCTTTTCACTATAAAAAATCGGTTCTGCCATACGCCATTTATAGAGAAACTCTGGAATATTGGCAGCCTCTCCAAACTCAACAAGTCGGAGCCATAAATTGTAATCTTCTGAGAACCTAAAGAGTTCATTGTAACATCCCGCGCTTACAACAGCTCCTTTGCGATACATTACACTTCCGTGCGCAAATTGATTTCGAACAACAATGTTTTTCCTAATAGTCGCATCATCACAGGGATAAATAACTTTATCCACTTTTTCGCCATTACTGTTTATTGTTAAAACCCAGGTTCCTACCAAGGCAATATCTTTCTTATTATGGATAAAAGAAACCTGTCTCTCAAGCCTCTCAGGCATTGAAATATCATCCGCATCTTGTCTAGCAATAAATTTTCCGCTGGAAAGTTTTATTCCAGTATTCAGAGAAGCAGCAAGCCCTATATTTTTCGGATTACGCACAATTTTTATTCTGCTATCTTTATATTCAGCAAGAATACGTGGCGTGGAATCATCTGAACCGTCATCCACTATCAAAAACTCAAAGTCTTTAAAAGTTTGGCTCAAAATACTTTCAATCGCTTCCCGGACATATTTCTCTCCGTTATACACCGCCATTAATACAGTAATTTCCGTTTTCATAATTTAACCTTTTTATTTGATATCTTTGTTCACTTGTTTTTAATAAAAATTGTAAAAACTAAATTTTGCCAAAGTATAACAAATCTTTAAATGTAGGTCAATTAAAGAAATTAAACCAGACAAATCAACAATCTCTGTGTAAAATATACAAACAACTCAATGGTAAAGCCAGTTAAGACAAAAAAACTCCTAAATTCTGTATCGTTAGCCGTCTTAACGTATACCCCCTGCCTGTCTTTTCGAAATTGATCCGAATCTCGTTTTTCTTGCTACCAGCGTGGGTTACATTAGAGAGCCTAAAACAAGTTCAGGGTGACGGGTCGGGTGAGTAGAAGAGAAAAAGAAAATAGGTTTTATAGGAGTTCTTGATAAACCTGTATGGTGTTCTCTACCATATTAGTTAGTGTGAAGTTCTCTAATGCATTATTTAAAGCGTTTTCAATTATTTCTTCCCTTATATCGGAGTTTTTAATAATGTATTCTATTTTTTCTGATATCTGTTGAGAATTTTTTGGGTCTACAAGAAAGCCTGTCTTACCATCTTCTATAAGTTCTGGTAATGCGCCTATATTTGTCCCAATAACAGGTGTCCTTGAAAGTTGGGCTTCTACCACTGTTCTTCCAAAGCCTTCAGGAACAAAGGAGGGAACAACAAGTATATCAATCTTTTTTAATGCTTCAACACTATCTTCTCTAACAATTCTTACAATATTTTGCACTCCATTATTTTTAATCCATTCTTCAAGTTTAGATTTGTAAGAACTGTTGCCAGTTCCAACTATAAGAACATTTATATCCAGATTACTTTTATCTATCACCTGTTTTATAGCCTCTAAAAAAATAAAATGTCCTTTATAAAGAGCGAAACGTGATATCATACCAATACAAACAGAAGTTTTTCTTTCTTTTATTATTTTAGTAAATTTATCAGAAATCCCGTTATGTATTACCTTTATCTTTTTTTCGTCAACTTTTAAATAATCTACAGCGTAATTTTTTAAAGCATTACTTACAACAATAACTTTATTTCCAAATCCTTCGGACTTACTATATATTCTTACGGGATTAAAACTGTGAATGCTTGTTACCCAAGGGGTTTTAGGAAAAGATTTCATCACATAGGACATTACCCAGCAAGGATAACGGCTTTGAGTATGAATAATATCCGGTTTTTCTTCTTCAATTATATCTTTAATCTTTTCACTGTTTTTCAAAAAACAAGTTATACTCTTTTTATCAAGCGGAACATTGTAATGTTTAATACCTCTTTTTTTCAATATATCTATAAATCTACCGTCTTCAGAAACTACAACTACTTTATTACCTAATTCTGTAGCTTTTAATGAAAAATCATAAACTCCTCTCTCAATTCCACCAAAATCCATTGCCGGCAACACTCTAAGTATTTTCATAGTTAAATTTCAAATAGGAAAGGTTCTTCTTTTTCGTTAATTAAAAGGGTTGAAGCTTTAATTACTTTTTCTGAAGTTACAATATCTAAACATTTATAACTACGGTTACATCTTTTATTTATGTCGCACGGAAAACAAGGTAAGTTGCTGTGTACTACAAGGTTTTTTACACTAAAAGGACCATACCTGTAGGGGTTGCCCGGACCAAACAACGCAACAATTGGACATCCTACAGCAGAAGCCAGGTACATAGAAGTAGCATCAGGGGTGATAATCAAATCAGATTTTTCAAGTAGAGCAGAATAATCTCTTAAACTTAATTTATTTGTTAAATCAAATATATCTTTACCTTTGAAAGTATATAATATTTTTTGAATATCTTTTT
>JALNXB010000101.1 GCA_023230585.1 bacterium | reverse complement strand
ATTGACAAATTATCCGCATTGATGTATAATAGCAGGCTTATTTGAACGGGGTTGTAGTTCAACTGGTTAGAGCACCGGCCTGTCACGCCGGAAGTTGCGGGTTCGAGTCCCGTCAATCCCGCTTAACGGTTGTCTTGCTGAACACACTTTCAGCAGACGCCGTTTTTGCATATATAGGGATTATTTTAACTTCCTCGGAGATTGTAACTTCAATGTCCTCTTTATATAATAAGCATTGGGTGAAAGCAATTTGAAATAGCTTGCGCTTATGAGCAGGAGCCATCTTTTCAGCATAGTCTTTTATGTTAGAGAATAATTCCATAAGAATCTCGGGTTTTAGGGTCCCGAGCTCAATGGTTTTTATTCTATCAGTGATTTGCTGCTGATCTTCGATGTTCTTTTTTAATTTATATTTAAATTCTTTGTCTTTGTCAGCCAATCTTTTATAAAAAACTTTGCTATCTTTTATTTTGTCTAATTGCTCTATTGTAGTGTCAATCTCACTGTTTATTCGAATTTCTTCACTCTTCAGGCTTGAGAGACGATTTTTTAATTCTTTGATCTCGGCTGTATTTTTTACTTCTTTCTTAGAAATAATTTTCTTTATATGATCCTCATTTTGAGCAAGCATAACCACTTGTTCTAATAAGGTATCTTCAATTATTTCAGCTCCAATTTTATTACCACAAACGGGACATTTATAGTACCTGTAGGTTTTTTTATTTTTACTTGTTCCAGAGACAACCCTTAAGAGAGGGTTATCTGAACATATACCACATTTTAGTATATTGGTTAGTTGATAGATTTTTTTTGACGGGTTTATGCTGTTTGTGCGTGTTTTTGTATTGTTTTCAAGAATATCATTAGCTCTATTGAATTTATCTTGAGAAACTATACTTTCCCATTGCCCCTGACATTCCTGATATTTTTCTTGAGGGTCAGAAAGATCTAATTTGTTAATATTTCCTTTTTTCCACTGGCTTACACCAATATACGTTTTATTTGTTAAAGCTCTTCGTATCGTCTGGTCAGGAAACTTTTTTCTTTTACCATCATTGTTTCCCGTGAATTTTCTAGCTGGAGTTAAATAACCCTTTTCATATAGTAAATCCGCAGTTTTCTTTATCGAGCCGGTGAGAATGTAGAAATCAAACATTTTATTTACAATTTCAACTTCTTCGGGTATGGGAATTAACATTCCTTCGTCATTATCATATCCTAGTACCGTACCTGTAACCCAAAGCCCCCTTTTGAAACGGGCATATCTATTATCCTTACCTCTTTCGCTTGTTTGTTCTCGTTCAAGCTCATAAAAGACAAGCATAAATTTTAACAGCGCTCTTCCAATCGCTGAACTTGTATCAAAATTCTCTTTTAAGGATATAATATCAACTTGATGCTCACTGCATAGATCCATGAGATCATAGAATTCTCTTAAATTTCTATTTAACCTGCTAATACTGGTGCATGCTATGGCATCAATACTGTTGGACTTTATATCTAATAACATGCTTTGATACCCAGGCCTCTTCTCGCCCGAGGCACCTGATTCAACATCTTTATATACAGTTGCAGATGAATATTGAATTCCATCTTTCCCGGTTTCTGGATTATTCTTTATTGTATTATTGTATTTCCGCCATTCTTCAAGGCGTTGTTCTTGAGATTTTAATGAGCCCTCGGGTGTGTCTTGGTGTTTTGTTGAAACCCTTATATAAAAGGCCACTTTTCTTTGATCACTCATATTCATTGCCCTTTCAGATTGTTATAATTTAGACTTTTAAAACTTAAACTGCGAGAAATTATTTTTTGATTATCAGACAATTAAAGTTAAATTCACCAAAACTAGATATAATATTTAACAAACAACCTCGCAGGTGAATTATGTCCGTTAACAAGGAACTGTTAAAATACTTTAATAAACTATCGTTTGGAAATCCACCCACCGAAGATCCGGATATTTGGGATGAGGCTGGCGTGGTGTATTAATAAGTATCGCTTGTTTATCCACCCGCAGATTTTTAAGTTTTATTAAACAACCCGGCAGGTGATTTATGTCCCTAAAATCAAAATTTAAAGGTTGCCTCCTACTAGGAGCTATAGGTGATGCATTAGGGCTGCTCACAGAGCGTGTTAAATCAGAAGACGCACTATACAAAAACTGTGGACATAGAATTATAGATCAATTCCATGACAAAATACCTAATCGTGGACGATTTCGTGACCAATTAAACATAATACCAGCAGGCACATACTCTGATGACACCCAACTCACCTTGGCTGTAGCTCGAAGTATTCAACCAGGAAAAGTAGTAGATCACGATTACTTTGCAACTAAGGAATTGCCTCTTTTTCAATATTATAAAGTGGGGGCAGGCACATCAACATTATTAGCAGCAACAAACATACAAAAAAAGTCCTCTGCTTGGAATAACAACTTCTATCACATCAAAAAGAAGCAGTTTGTTAATACTGGCTCAAACGGTGTTGCAATGAGAATTGCCCCCATAGCCTTGGTTTTTCATAATGACCTAAAGCTAATGAAAGAATATCTTTTTGGATCTGGTATTGTAACACATGGTCATCCCAAGGCACTAATCGGAGCAATGTTTTATGGATTGATAATAAAAAAGCTTCTGGATTTTGAGCCAAAGGATTTCACGCCAGTGAGCTTTCTGCAGGATCTTATAGCCAATGTCGTTAAAGATCTCCAGCCTTCATTTTTAGTTGACCCTGATCTTATATCCTGGGAAAAGACTTGGGATGCAAAAGCGGCACCTAAAAAATTTAAAGCTGAATATGACTCAACCCTAAAAGGACTCGTTAAAGACCTAAAGGATCTTCACGTACTGTTTAAACAGAAAACAGATCTTCAAACTTATTATAACAAATACGACATGTATCATAAGCCAAATAAGACAAATGGTACTAATACCGTTCTCACGGCGCTTTACAACCTATGTATAAACCATAAATCTCCGGAAGATGCAATCGTGCAAGCAGTGAACATTATCAAAACAGATACAGATACAATTGCCGGAATTCTTGGGGGAATGTTGGGGGCGCTTTATGGCGATAATGCTATTCCGACAAAGTGGTTGAGTGTACAAGACAAAGAATATATCCTTCATTTAGCAGATCATCTTTGCAAAATCTCAGAGGGCTCTGCCATAGCATCCTCAGCAAATAATAAATATATAACCTTTGATCCAACGGATAAAAAACAATGGCCAAACCTTAAAAAAGGCGATAAGATAAACATTGAACCTTTGGGAAATGGTGAAGTAACAGACACTGTCACTAAGCACACTTCACACAACCAGCCTAAAAAGGTATTATACTTTGAGATTAAATTCGAATCAGGGCAAACATGTACTTTCAAAAGTGGATGGCTATAATACTATCCCTTGTGAATCCGCCCGCTGAGGATCCGGATATTTGGGAGGATGTTGGTGTGGGGTATTAAAAACTCCACCCTAAGCATGTATGCTTTTGACTACTCAACTCCATTCCTGGCAAGACGGAATCCAACACCGGTGGTGCTGCCCGACGGGGTGGTGCCGCTGCGAAGGGCTGACCGGCAGTGGCTGGCGCCGAAGCCCCAGCAGCCGCCCCGCTCCACGCGGGCGGAGCCTGTCGAAGGGCCTGTAGGATTTGTCTGGGAGGAAGAGGAGTAATTCCCGTACCAGTCCCAGCACCACTCGTAAACATTTCCGCTCATGTCGTAGATGCCAAGATCGTTCGGCTTCTTCGTACCGACCGGATACGTCTTGCTTCCGCTGTTTTTATCATACCAGGCGTAATTACTCAACTCACTCTCTATGTTGGTACCGCTGTATTTGCGGTCATCCCTACCACCGCTGCGTGCTGCGTATTCCCATTCCGCTTCCGTCGGCAAACGATAGCCGTTCCTGGTAAAATTTGCACTTACGTTCGTCCCGCTGATTGTATATACCTTCTGCAAGCCGGCCTTTTCACTCAGCTTGTTGCAGAATTCTACCGCATTGTACCAGGTGACCTGCTCCACCGGAAGATCATTCCCTTTAAAGTAACTCAGATTCGTACCCATGATCCCATGGTATAGGGCCTGTGTCACTTCATGTTTATCTATGTAAAAACTACTGAGCGTTACAGAGTGTACAGGCTTCTCATCACTGTCTCCTCCGCCCCAGACATCCCCCATCCGGAAACTGCCGCCGGGGGGAAAATGGCATTAAAGCAAGCGTTCATAAGCTACGCCATTCTTTTGCGAGTCATTTAGCAATGAAAAACGTCAGTATACTAAAAATTAAAGAACTTTTAGGTCATATAAAATATGACACCACCAATAGATATTCACATTTATCTACAAGCTCTCTTCAAGATACAGTGGATCAATTAGATGATTTCGAATAGGTGACTATCTTTACTAATAAGTGCAAAATAATTAATTTGAATCAATTCCAATATTTCT
>JALNXB010000100.1 GCA_023230585.1 bacterium | reverse complement strand
TCGTATTTTTCTTTGTCTGCCAACTACACCCCTCATCCTTTCTTGCCCTACGGGCTTCAGTCAGCGGGCTCACCGACTCGCCCTTTGTGCTATACAGTGCTCATTATTCTTCGCACCAGCACTCTTCTCCCTCAAGGGGAGAAGGTAAAGAGGGAGTGAGTAGACACCCCATACGCCTTTCTTTTAACCTTGCCTTTGTTTTTTTCGTTAAAAAAGTATGTGTTTAGGAACGAATTACGAGGTGCTAACCGACGCTTTTTGTCGTTGCGAAGGAACGCTTTGTGTGACTGCGGCAATCCTCGTTTTTATCCCTACTATTGTTTACCCCCCATTCCTTTTTCGCCTTCGGCGGGATTGCCACGCTAAGAGGCGCTCGCAAAGACGGAATGGGGGGCTGTTAACAAAAGGTTCAAGCCTTTTGTTCCCCTACTCTGAGCCTGTTGAACCCTTCGGAGATGCTTTATATGCAGAAGGGTAAGTTCTCAGAGTGCTCGATTGTTGGGTAGAGGTTGTATGCGCCGTAGTACCAGAGTGAATAGACACCTCTTACTTTTTTGTCCCATTAACTTCTCTGCAAACCCTTGGGGATTCCAATACCTATAATTCTCAAGGGTAGAAGGCAAAGGCAGGGGTATTCCTTTTCGCCTTCGGCGAGATTGCCACGTCATTAAGAAACATTCCTCGCAAAGACGGAATGCGAAGGGTCAAAGTACTTCTATATTGTGGATATCTATGTAAAATTTAAGAATGGAGCGGTTTCAATACCCCGAAGGGTCAAAGTACTTCTATATAAACAAAAGCAAGCTAGAACTTGCTAAAGCCATATGGTTTCAATACCCCGAAGGGTCAAAGTACTTCTATATGCAGGACAAAATACAGGATTCGCCCAGATAGTGGCGTTTCAATACCCCGAAGGGTCAAAGTACTTCTATATACCAACTCTTTATTGGGAATTTGTAAATATATTATACCAGAGTTTTTTTGAAGATGCAACTATTAATATTGATACAAGTGAAACTAAAGAGAAAAACACGAAATTTTCGCAAATGCCATTAAAATATCCTATATTTTCCGTTACCGAAAACAGTATATTTACCAAGATGGAGATATTCGCCGAGTTTTAAAATTTTAAGGTAGGGAGATATATTACCTTGATAAATAATTGTCCCCATAAGCCCTCCTGTAGGTAACTCTTTCTTTTTTCTAAAAGAATACCTTGCTATATCAACCCATTTAAGATAATTTTTTTTAATTAAGACCTCTTTCTTTATATTTATATCTGGCATACTACTGTTTTCACCACAATGAAAGTAAGATAACAGAAAAATTCTTCTTAAGAGTCCTTCTATTATTGTATCAAATGTAGGAGAGGTTTTTATTAGTTTACCCTTACTTTCATACCTTAAAGGGGTCTCAAAAGAAACGCTAATTTTGTTATCGGTAAACTTTGGAAAAAAAGGTTTGATTGAGTTTAAATCAATTCTGCTTGAACTTGAAGAAGTATTTGAATTGTTGTTTATTAAAGATATAAAATCTTCAATATCTCCGTTTGGCATAACTAAATCTATCCCTTTAATTTTAAATCTCCCGTTGTTGTCTCCTATACCGTTTTTACCCATTTCTTCAAATGTTTTTATAAAATATGGAAGGTGTTTGTTGGATTTTCCGAATAACGTTACTTCAAAAGAAAGAGGTTCGTGTTTTTCATAAGTAGTTTTTTTTGTTAAAGGTGGTAGAATAATAAAAGGTCTTGGAGGGGTAGCGTATTTTCTGCTGTTTGGGTCGTTGGCTACGGGCATTGTATCAAAAATATAAACATAAAGACACTCTTCCCTATTTTTGCAGTTTTTACAACGGCTTGCTTTTCTGTTTATACAAACTATGTTTTTTAGAGTTTTACCAAAACTTCCTCTTATTATTGAACCTTTATATTTTGCTAAAAGAATTTTTTCTATCGCTGAGCAGTGGAAGATGTATTTATGAAGGTAGAGAGAAGATAAAAATGGTAATTTAAAATAGTTCATAGTCAAATAAGAATCTGTTTTTATATTAATTGTTTTACTAAACATTAACGCTTATTTGCCAATGTTATTGTTTGTTATATAAATATGTTAATAGCATTTTTTGAAAAAGTCAATTTTTAAGATAATAGGTAGAGTTTTGTTCGGTAGGTTATTTATAGTATTATAGTATTTATAAATAAGAAAAATTACATATAAGGATCTGTAAAATGGAAGAACGTTTAATGGGTGCTACACGTTTTAGGAACCAGATATCTGAATTTCTTAATGAAGCAAAATTTCAAAAGTTTAACTATAATCAATTACCAACTATTTCTACTCAAAGAACTTCTTTTCCGCCAGTTCTTGCTACATATCTTTTGAAGAAAGAAAACCTCTTAGATAATCAAAGTGACTATTTTAACTCTATGAGATATCCGTTATTTCTTGCTGGAATTTTGTTAAAGATACAGGAAGGTAGAATTGTGAACGGTAGTGAATTGGTGGATTCTGTTAGAAACAACTTTTACACAAAAGAGGTAGAAGGAAAGACAGAAAATGTTTTGTTTGACCTTAGCTACGGTGCTCTTCAATTTTACGCTTTCTTTGAAGATGAGGTCTATAAAGACCTTTTTAAGGTTACTCTTGGGTTGACAAGAATTACTCTTGAAAATATACGAAAAGTTTATCATATTGAACATCTTAACCATTTTAAGACGCACGCAGCTGTTTTCCTTGCTGCTGAATCTGATAAACAGCATTGGGTAGAACTTATTTTGAAAACAAACGAAATCCTTGAATCGTGGGGAGAAAGCCCAGCTAATGTTAGTGTAATTACTCATTCGGCTCATAATCTTTATATTTCTTGTCAAAATATGCCTGATGAAGACAAAGCGTATAATATTGTACGAAAACATAGAGAAGAACATAAAAATAACAAAATTGATGTTTCAAAGACAGCGGATGAACTAAATTCAGAAATTGGTTGGAAAGATGCTTCTCATATTGTTAAAATTCTTTGGCCTGATTTTTATAAACATTATTATAGATATAATGTTGGCGTTGTCAGAGAAATTAGTTCTTACACCAATGTTGATGAAGCAAAAAAATGGGCTGTTAAAAATAAATTTGTATCAGAAAGCGGAGCACCTTATGTAAAAGATAGTTTAGATACTGAAGCCCAAGATTGGTTACTTTCTTTTCCTGGTGGATATACTATAGGAAACACTTCAATGCTTTGTAAAGCAGGTAATACTCGACTATTATTTGATTATGGATGCGACAATTACGGAAGAATGCCCGTATGGTCTCCTGATATTGATTTGGTTGACGCTGTTTTAATTTCTCACGCTCACAGAGATCATATCGGCGGGTTACTGGACCTTTATATTGTAGATAAGTATCAAGGTCCTTGGTATGCTACCTCTAAAACTGCCGATTTAGCCCGATTAATTTTTGATGACCATATAAAACTTTTAAAAAGAGAGTTGGGAGATGGGTGTCCTTTTTCAGAAGTTGATATAGAATATGTTATGTCTAAATGTGTTTGTGTAGAGATAGGAGATGAAACTCAGATATCAGGTAACCTTTCTATAACACCTTATGAAGCAGGGCACATTATAGGGTCTTGTCAATTTCTTTTAACAGGTAAAGATACCTCAATTTTGTATACAGGGGATTACAACACTCAAGAGATTTATTCTGTAGAACCTATGGATAAGATTGAGGATGAGAAGAGAAACAAGATTATGGCACTCATTACTGAAAGCACTTACGCTTTTAGAGAAGACACTATTATCAACGGTTTAGAAGCAAGAGAAAATCTGCTTGATAAGATTGCTACTGCACCTTCCTTTCCTGTTTTGCTTCCTGTGTTAAGTTTAGGACGGGCTCAAGAAATTCTCGCTGCTCTATCAGGAACAGAATATAGTGTGGGAGTTTTTGGGCTTGCTGCAAGAATAACCGAAGCTTCAGGTATAAATTATCATAACAATATAGTGTTTGAAAGAAAACCTGTTTGGAAAATTAGGAAAGATAAGTACGATATTCTGGTAGCATCAGCGGGTAGTTTACAGGGTGGACCAGCAAAAGCTTTCTATGAAAGACAAGATATGAAGCCATTATTTATTATATTAACAGGGTATATTTTTCCTGGGACTCCTGCAAAGAATATTGAAGAACATATTCCAAAGATTAGATATTCAGGGCATCCTTCCCATAAGGATTGGTTTGAATATATAAATAGTTTTCCCAATGCTGATAAATTTGTTATTCATTACCCTGGTGCAAGGGATGAAGTAAAAGATAGCGAGTTGATAGTTCCACATATAGGCAAGGAATATAGAGTGAAAAAATGGACTGAGGTTTTATAAGAAACAATATTTCTTTTTTCGTTATGGCATAAAAGGTGATATAAAGTCTTTTCCAGTCAAATAATGAGCCTGAAATAATTAAGGGTCACAAACAGGCATAATTTTTTTTAATAACCTGCTTCTTTGTTTTTGTACTATATCTGCCATTTCATTGTCAGTCTTGCTA
>JALNXB010000099.1 GCA_023230585.1 bacterium | reverse complement strand
TAAAAATATTTTTTACCTATATACCTCTTATATGGACCTCAACGATGATACCTTCTCTCGGCGGGCTTGGCGTTAGAGAATTTACTTATGTATACTTCTTTTCCAACTATTTAGGCAAAGAAAACTCAGGTGCACTTTCTATTCTTATTCTTTTGGGCATTCTAATACAGAGTATTATTGGAGGTATCATACTTCTCTTTTTAAGAGCACCACAAAAAAACCGGTAAGTATTCACTACAACATAAAGTCTCTTAACAATTCTATTGCTCAAACCTTTCATTTATGTAAATTTCACGGTAAAATTATTTATATGAAAAAGATAAAAATGTTTTTATTAATTGTTGTTATATGTCTTCTTAGTTCTTGTAAAAAGAAACAAGAAGAACCTCAACCAGACGAACTAACCCCTTTGAACGCTGCTGGAAAATATGGGCAGGTAATGGTAAAAACCAAGCAGAGAACAGAAAGTATGAACCTTGTTATGCCTGTAAAACAATTGATCGATTCCTATTGGGCTGAAGAAGGGAAATACCCTTCCTCTTTACAAGAACTGGTAACAAGTGGATATACACAAAAACTGCCTGAACCACCAGAAGGAACAGAGTTCACCTACAACCCCTCAACAGGTTCTGTGGGCATAAAAGATATTGAATAAACCTTTCCCCCTTAACTCGTCATTTCGGAGTTAATCCGGAATCTCCTTTTTACTCCCCTCCACTCTGTTTATTTTAAGAACAAAGAACTATCTTGATAGTATGATATACTCAAAGGTACGGTTTCAAAATCAACAATCACAGCACTATCTTTTAGGTAAAAAGTCTTTAACTCAGAATTTAAACCACTAAACTTTTTTAAATCTTTAGGTAACACAAGATATTCAAATTGAGTTGCTTCTAACAGTTTCTTAACCTTCACTGTAGTTTTCATATCAGATACCCAAGCAATATTAAATTTCTGGTCAGATATTTTTTCTGCAACTTCCTGGCTCAAATATTGAGAAATAAGGATTTTTATATCTCTTTTTTTAACGATATACGAAAGTTTCGACTTTTCTTCACCAAGAAATTCCACCTGCAATTCCGGAAGAACCACTTTATCCTCTCTTTTCTTTAACACAAAAGAATATTTGTTGTTATTATAAAAATATATGCTTAAGTAAGGATAAAAGAGAGTGTCTTTAACTGGCTCGTATTCATAAATATTTTCAATCTTCATTTTTTTCTCTAAGGCTTTCAATGTCCCTATATGATGATAAGAAATAACTGTATAAAAAAGTTGGTTCACCCTTGAGATTTTCTTTTCCTTAAAAAAAGGTAATATAACATTTTCAAGGGCTCTTTTTCTATAATCATCAGACATAAAAGCAGTCAATTCTTGTCCATTAACAAAAATGATAGTTGGTTTATCTATCGAAAGAAAATATAATTTATCTTCCCTTTTTTGTTCTGTTTTAGGAGTATATAAAAGAATAGTTGTAACAATAATCAACACAGAGAGAGAATAGACCAATCTTTTCTTAATTGAAGTTCTACTAAAAAATATAAGAAGCAAAATATATAAACCAAATAAAACTGGTAAACTAAAATGTAGTTCAAAGCCTTGTGTGACCTGCGAAGAAAAAGTAGCAAGACACAAAAACACTGAAAGAAGAAGCCTTAAAGGAATAGCAAGGAAAGGGAATATGAGAAAAATAGGAAAAGCAAGCATAATAGAGCCAGCGAGTGGCATAAAAATAATGTTATTTATAAATCCAACAGGATAAAATATGCCAAAATGATATATTAAAATAGGCAACACAGATACCTGCGCCCCCAGCGAACTTACAAGCAACCCCTGTATAAACCCTTTTTGAGCAAAAGAAGCGTACCTTTTGACAAAAAAGAGTATTCCTATTGTGGCTACAAAAGAAAGTTGAAAAGAAACGTTAAAAAGGTTTAAGGGGTTAAATATTAAAAGTAATATAGCCGCCAGTAGAACCGATTGGAATACGTTAATTTCCTGCTCAAAAATTTCGGATAAAAAAAAGAAACTTAACATTAACGCAGCCCTCATAACAGGGACTCTAAACCCTGTGATTCCAACATAGAACCAGAGAACAAACATAGCAAACAAAGGGAAAAATTTAGGGTGCCTATTATTAAAGTTACGGAAAGGAATAAATATTATTCTAAGAAAAAGAATAAGAAACGCAAGGTGTAGACCAGAAATAACAAGTAGGTGATATGTTCCGCTCTTTTTTCCTGCCTCTCTTAGAAAAAAAGGAACATTTTCGTTACCGAGGGTCATAGTTTCAAGGAGCGCTTTTTCTTCAGGAAAGTATATAAAACTTTTATCAAGACGGTCCGAAAGTTTTTTTCTTATTCGGACAAGGAAGTTATTCACACGGTTTTTGGGAGGTTCTAACAAAAGAATTTTACCTGTTTTTCCTTGTAAAAAAATCCCTTGTTTATGCATAAAAACCCTAAAATCTTCTTCACCAGGGTTTTTTGGAGGCTGGAGTTCTCTTAAAGAAACCTCTAAAGCTTTGATTGAACTACCTGCTGGAAAAATATATTTCTTCCCAGTATTAAGCAAAACTTTACCTGAAGATTTAAAAGTCCTATTATCAGTTAATTGATATTTATCAACAAGCAGGGTATACCTAACAGCAAAAGACGTTTCTCTACATTGAAGAACCTTACCAGAAATACTGGTTATCTCTTTTATGTTTGCATTAACAATATTGGTATCTGAAATTTTAAGTTGCTGTGCAGTAATTAAAGCAGAGATAACCAAAAAAAACGTAAAAAAACAGAATCTTTTATTAAGTATAAATATGACAGGAGAAACAATTAAAGATAAAAGAATAACATAAAACAGAGATAAACCATTATATGAAAGCAGAACACCTAAAACAAGCCCACCTAAAGAGAGGGAAATACAGTCAAATTGTTTATACCTAATATTTTTTAAACCCCTATCCATTCTCCTTTAAAAGAAAGTTGGGTTTTCCCTGAAAGATATATTTTTTTATGTTCTTCATCGAAAGATATTTTCAAAATCTCGCCAGAACGAGCAATAATACTTGTAGGAGAAACTGTTTTATTCAACAAATTACTTATTAAAGCTCCAGCCACACTTCCAGTACCACAAGAAAGTGTTTCAGCTTCTACACCTCTTTCATAAGTACGTATTTTTAGTTGTTGTTTATCAATCACTTGAATCCAATTAACGTTAGTACCTCCGGGCGCAAAAAGTTTATGGTATCTAACAAGAGGTCCAAACTTTTCTAATTCTATATTTTCAATATCGTCTGTTACTATAACAGTATGTGGGACACCTGTATTTATAAAATGTCCTTTCAAGATAACATTTTCAATCGGTATATCAATATTTAGTTTGGCTTCACCTGAGACATTAAGTTGAACTCTTATATTCTGTTCTTGCTCAACAAAACCTTCAAGAAGACCCGCTTCTGTTTCTACCATCAGAGCATCTTTCTGATATATATTCTCAGAAACAAACCTTACAATACATCTTAACCCATTTCCACACATTTCTGCTTCACTACCATCTGAATTAAAAATCCTCATACGAAAATCTGCTTGCTGTGAATCTTCAACCAACATAAGACCATCAGCTCCAACGCCAAATTTTCTATGACAAAGTTTGATAGCAGTAGATTTTCTATCCTCAATTATATTTTTTCTATTATCTATAATTACAAAATCATTACCTGAACCAGACATTTTAAAGAATTTCATTGTTTTTTTCCTCTCTGTTTAAAAGTTATGCTTAGTTC
This sequence comes from bacterium, assembly GCA_023230585.1. Classification (NCBI taxonomy): domain Bacteria; species bacterium. Next base: position 776 of record JALNXB010000099.1, on the reverse strand, counting down.
TATGTTGTTTGTTTTTCCCCGCCCATTTTGTCATCGAACGCCACAATTTGTTTTTGTTATTATGAAGTAAGGAAAACGAGATTCCGGATCAAGTCCGGAATGACATATAAGGGGGCAACCTCATCCCATTAACCTCTTTGCAAACTCTTGGGGACATACTACTCCAAACACTCCAAGGGGAGAAGACAAAAAGGGTGCATTCCTTTTCCGCCTTCGGCGAGATTGCCACGCCAAAAAACGCCCTCCTACGCCAAGGCTTTGGTGGATAAAGCTCGCAAGACTAACTACAAAAGACGGAATGGGGGGCTGAAAACGAGATTGCCACTCTTTTGCCTTCTATCCGCCCAATTTTACCATCCTGAACTTGTTTCAGGATCTCTAACTTAATCCACGCTGGTAGTAAGCACAACGTAAAAAACGAGATTCCGGATCAAGTCCGGAATGACCTATAAGGGGGCAACCTCATCCCATTAACCTCTCTGCAAACTCTTGGGGACATACTACCCCAAACACTCCAAGGGGAGAAGACAAAAAGGGTGCATTCCTTTTCCGCCTTCGGCGAGATTGCCACGCCAAAAAACGGCTCGCAAAGACGAAATGGGGGGCTAAAAACGAGATTGCCACTCTTTTGCCTTCTATCCGCCCAATTTTGTCATCCTGAACTTGTTTCAGGATCTCTAACTTAATCCACGCTGGTAGTAAGCACAACGTAAAAAACGAGATTCCGGATCAAGTCCGGAATGACATATAAGGGGGCAACCTCATCCCATTAACCT
>JALNXB010000098.1 GCA_023230585.1 bacterium | reverse complement strand
CTGTAAGAATAGATAGACCCGATTATAGGGGATTGCGACCTTGTCTTTACCTTGTTTAAACGCTGCTAAATATAGCTGTAAGAATAGATAGACCCGATTATAGGGGATTGCGACCTTGTTACCTGATACTCTAAAACTAACCTATTTAACCACGTAAGAATAGATAGACCCGATTATAGGGGATTGCGACTGGTATAATAATTTACCGTTGATATATGAGTTAATGCGGGTAAGAATAGATAGACCCGATTATAGGGGATTGCGACTTCTCCCAACTACGTTCTTTAACAACTAAATCTTCCTCAGTAAGAATAGATAGACCCGATTATAGGGGATTGCGACTTATATATAGTAAATAGACTTCATCTTGTAGAAGGGGTTATTGTAAGAATAGATAGACCCGATTATAGGGGATTGCGACTTATCTTTTTCTGTTATAACCTTCTCTTGCTGTATGATGTAAGAATAGATAGACCCGATTATAGGGGATTGCGACATGAACCTTGTTTTTCTAATGGACAACACATTTGGGTGTAAGAATAGATAGACCCGATTATAGGGGATTGCGACGTTAGGTAACGGGTATTGGTATACCCCCCGAAACGGATGTAAGAATAGATAGACCCGATTATAGGGGATTGCGACTCATTTTCCGCCTCCTTTTTTACCCAATGGGGTGTTCGGTAAGAATAGATAGACCCGATTATAGGGGATTGCGACGACAGACTATTTTAGAGATGTAAACCTAAGGACAGCCGGTAAGAATAGATAGACCCGATTATAGGGGATTGCGACTACCTTGCCCTATATCTATAACATGACCACTGCTATCAGTAAGAATAGATAGACCCGATTATAGGGGATTGCGACACGCTTAATGCTGGACGTTGTTCCTGAAATGGTTGATAGTAAGAATAGATAGACCCGATTATAGGGGATTGCGACTATCTCAACCTGCTTGTTATGATTCCTAACTTTAAATCTCCACAATTCTTCACAATATCAGCTTTTGTTTTTAATCACACTCTTGCTTCCTTACGCCTTACAAAAACAGGTATAGGTTAATGTTGTTAAGCAAACGCTTTCAAGTCAATTTTGTGTAAATTCTGATGAAGAATTCGGATAGTTGACATTCTTAACAAGAGTGGTATAATATTAGAAAAGTTTTGCGAGATACTTATCTTATGGAGAGCCATCATACATAGTTGCTGAGCTTGTTAAATTAGATGGCCAAGTTAAAATTTTTGGCACACTTTTGGCACACTTTGGCAAAAACGAGGGTATGACTGAAGCTTCAAAAGATGTCTAAACCCTTGATAGTCAGCTACGGAGGGGTCGCATAGCCTGGTCTAGTGCGGCGGATTGCTAATCCGTTGTACGGTTGAAAGGCCGTACCGTGAGTTCGAATCTCACCCCCTCCGCTGTTTTAAATTCTTACTTAAAATTTTATGATATTTACCCGTCGAAGTTTTAGTTTAGGGGGATTGTTTAGTATTTTTATTCAATTTCTCTACTCTTATCCAAACCTAAAGAAAACTATATACCTTTGTTTTATACAAAAATGGTTTTACCTCTCAAACAGGAAAATATATGGAAAAAATATTCGAAGATATAACAAAAACAATAGGTAACACTCCTCTGGTGAGGTTATCAAGGATAGATAAAGAAGTTAATGCGACTCTACTTGGCAAGATAGAATCTTTTAACCCTTTGGGTTCTGTTAAAGACAGAATAGGTTTGGCTATGATTGAAAACGCTGAAAAAGAAGGGGTGCTTAAGAAAGGTGGGGTGATTATTGAGCCTACAAGCGGGAATACAGGGATAGGTTTGGCGTTTGTTTCGGCAGTTAAGGGGTACAAACTTATTATAGTTATGCCAGAAACAATGTCTATAGAGAGAAGAAAACTTATGGAGTTTTTAGGGGCGCAGATAATTCTTACCGAAGGATCTAAAGGAATGACAGGGGCAATAAATAAAGCTGTAGAACTTTCTAACCAGATTGCTGGCAGTATTGTGTTGCAACAGTTTGATAATCCTGCTAACTCAGAAGCACACAGGCAGACAACGGCTGAAGAAATTTGGGCAGATACTGATGGTAAGGTAGATATTCTTGTGGCTGGTGTAGGTACAGGAGGAACTATTACTGGTATTTCAGAGGTAATAAAGAAGAGAAAACCTTCTTTTAAAGTTATTGCTGTTGAGCCTGATAAATCACCTGTTTTATCTGGTGGAGAGCCCGGTACTCACGGAATACAGGGGATAGGCGCAGGTTTTTTTCCTAATGTTTTAAATAGAGATATAATAGATGAGGTTATTCAGGTTAGCCAGGAAGATGCTGGCGAGATGTCTCGGTTACTTGCAAAAAAAGAAGGTATTCTTGCAGGAATTTCAAGCGGAGCGGCTCTATATGCGGCTTTGAAGGTTGGTAGAAGAACTGAAAATAAAGGTAAGACGATTGTTGTAATTTTACCAGATACAGGTGAAAGGTATCTGTCAACTTGGCTTTTTGATAATACTTGATAACACCTTATACTTTTAGTTGGTTAGTATAACTTTTATTAATGATGTTGACAAAAACTCTTTTTTGAGTTATAATCTTTAACACTATGGGAAGAAAAAAACAAGGAAACGGTAGGGATTCAAGACCTAAATATTTAGAAACGAAAGTTTATGGTGGTCAGGTAGTTACTGCTGGAAGTATTATTGTGAGGCAGAGAGGAAGCAGAATTAAGCCCGGACGTGGAGCTGGAATGGGTAGAGATTATACCTTATTCAGTTTAATAGATGGCACTGTGGAATTTTCTCAAAGAAAAGGCAGTAAAATTGTAAATATTATACCTATGCCTGAATGAAAAGACTTTCATTAGAGGTGCAAACTATCTCTGAGATTGTAAAGTTATCGGACTTTCAGAAGAGTAAGTTTTTTACTTTTTTTGAAATAGTGGATAGTAACAATATATCTCTTGCGGGAAAACTTGCTGCTAAAAAAGCGTTTCTAAAGTGTCTTGAATGTGATAAATCTGGTTATCTACCTTACGATAAAATAGAAGTAAAACGACCAGTAGGAAAAAGACCTTCCATTGAAGTTTCAGACTCTCTACTTTTAGAGAAACTTTCAAATCAAAAAATCTCTCTTTCAATATCTCATATAAAAGATATTGCTATTGCTGTCTGTATCGTATATAATAAATAGTAAAACTTTTGCGCTTTATGCAATTTAATCAATAAAACGGTTGTCTATTTTTATGATATTGGTGTTATAAAAAAATGAAGATACCAGAAAGATTAAAAGAGACTCATAAAGGCGATTATGGACATCTTTTGGTTTTAGGGGGTAGCACAGGACTGACTGGAGCCGTGTGCCTTACTGCTAATGCTGCTTTAAGGAGCGGTTGCGGTCTTGTAACTGTTGGGATTCCTGAAAGTTTAAATGATATTCTGGAGGTAAAACTTACTGAAGCAATGAGTTTACCGTTGCCTGAAACTGCCACCCGCACTTTTTCTAAACAAGCTGTAAAACCGTGCTTAAAATTTATAAATGAAAAAGTTGACGGTATTGTCATAGGTCCAGGTATATCTACAAATATTGAAACTGCAGATTTTGTTAAACAGGTTATTATGCAAGCAGGTAAACCTGTTGTGATAGATGCTGATGCGTTAAAAATTGTTTCAGAAGAAAAAGATATATTGAAAAACCTTAAATTTGGTAGTATTCTTACCCCACATCCAGGGGAGATGGGTTATTTAACTTCTCTAAAAACTCACAATATACAAAAATGTAGGGAAAAAGTAGGAAGAGATTTTGCTAAAGAAAATAGTACCGTAGTTGTTTTAAAAGGTGCTCGTACTATTGTTACAGATGGGCAACAACTTTACGTTAACCTTACAGGTAACCCTGGTATGGCGTCTGCTGGTAGCGGAGATGTTCTGGCAGGAATTATAGGAAGTTTTCTGGTGCAAGGTTTAGACTATTTTGAAGCGGGGAAATTGGGCGTATATATCCACGGGCTTGCAGGGGACTTTGCTACGAAAGAGAAGGGCGAAATTTCGCTTATTGCTTCTGATATTATAGAATATTTACCGGTAGCGTTTGGGTTTATTAAAAACATTTAAGTGAATGTTGTTAAGATGCGAACAACAGAATTGTTATATTGGTAGCTAAAAATGATAGGTGTTATAATAGCAGGTGGCGGTGGTGGTACAAGGTTGGATGGTCAACCTAAGGCTTTTTTGAAGGTTGCTGGTAAAGAGTTAATCTACTATTCGTTGGACTTGTTTCATAATGAAGTAGACGAGATAGTAATCGTTTTACCTTTAGCAGATGTAAAAAAGTGGAAACCAAGAATTGAAAATGGTTATAAAAATGTTAAGGTTGTTTCTGGTGGGCAACATCGGCAAGATTCTATTAGAAACGGGCTAAAAGCTTTTGAAAAAAAGAATGATATAGTTTTTGTCCACGATGTAGCAAGACCGTTTTTGACTCTTGAACTTTTTAAAAGAATTAAAGAAGGTGCAGAAAAATATGGGGCTTGTATTCCTTATGTAGGTGCTTGCGACACTTTGAAAGAGGTTAACAATTCGTTTGTAGGTAAAACTCT
>JALNXB010000097.1 GCA_023230585.1 bacterium | reverse complement strand
TCACTCTGGTACTACGGCGCATACACCTTCTACACAACAATCGGGCACTCTGAGAACTCACCCTTCTGCATATAAAGCATCTCCGAAGGGCTTAACAGGCTCAGAGTAGGGGAACAAAAGGCTTGAACCTTTTGTTAACAGCCCCCCCATTCCGTCTTTGCGAGTGAATATGAAGCAAACCTCCGAAGTTTGCAAAACTTGGGATTAATGAAAGAACGATGTACGGAGCAATCTTCGGGGGTTTGCAACCAAGATTGGTACAATTCCCCTCACAAATACTATGGGACAAGACTCGCTTTTATCCTTTCTACTAAGCCTATAATTTTTAAAACCTACTCTACCCCCCATACCTGCTTCACACATAATTTTGACAAAAACTCTTTAAAAAACTAAAATATTGGTATTGGAGGTACTAAAAAATGGACGAAAAGAAGGTTAAAACAGACTTTATTAGAGAAATCATACGAGAAGATTTAGAAACAGGAAAATGGAAAAGTATACACACAAGATTCCCTCCCGAACCTAATGGATACTTACATATCGGGCACGCAAAATCTTTATGTATAAACTTTGGCTTAATTGAAGAGTTTGGAGGTAAATGTAACCTCCGTTTTGACGATACCAACCCTGTAAAAGAAGATGTGGAATACGTAGAATCAATCAAAGAAGATATCAGATGGTTAGGTTTTCAATGGAACGGGGTTGAGTTGTACGCTTCTGACTATTTTGAACAACTCTTTGAATATGCAGTTACCCTTATAAAAGAAGGTAAAGCGTATGTTTGCGAACTATGCACTGAAGAGATAAGAAAATATAGAGGCACTTTAACAGAACCAGGAAAAGATAGTCCTTACAGAAACAGAGACGTATCGGAAAATTTAAGATTGTTCTATGAAATGAGAGAAGGAAAGTATCCCGACGGCTCTAAGGTTTTAAGGGCAAAGATAGATATGTCCTCCCCCAACCTAAATATGAGAGACCCTGTTATGTACAGGATAATACATACCTCTCATCATCGTACGGGTGACAAATGGTGTATATACCCCACATACGACTGGGCACACGGACAGAGCGATTCCATCGAAAAAATAACCCATTCTATATGTACCATAGAGTTTGAAGACCATCGACCTCTGTATAACTGGTTCATAGAACAACTAAAGATACACCCTTCCAGGCAGATAGAGTTTGCGCGCCTCAACCTAACATATACTGTTTTAAGCAAAAGACGGTTATTGGAACTTGTAAATAATAAATATGTTGAAGGTTGGGACGACCCACGTATGCCTACCTTATCAGGGATAAGAAGAAGAGGATACACTTCTACTGCAATAAAGAATTTCTGTGCTACAATTGGTGTCGCTAAAACAGATAGTACGGTCGATTTTTCTTTGTTGGAATATTTTTTAAGAGAAGATTTAAATAAGAAAGCAGATAGAGTTATGGCTGTTTTGAACCCTGTAAAAGTTGTAATATTAAATTATCCGGACGATAAAACAGAGTATTTAGAAGCAATCAACAACCCTGAAGATGCTTCTGCTGGTACTCGAGAAATTCCGTTTTCAAAAGAGATATATATAGAACGAGAAGATTTTATGGAGGACCCACCAAAAAAATTTTATAGGCTATCTCCCGGCAGAGAAATTCGTTTAAGGTATGCCTATTTTATTAAATGTGTTGATGTTATTAAAGATTCTAACGGAAACATTACCGAACTACATTGCACATACGACCCTTTAACAAAAGGAGGAGATTCTCCCGACGGTAGAAAAGTTAAGGCAACGCTCCATTGGGTTTCTGCTAAAGACTCTATACCTGTAACTGTTAGGTTATATGACCGGCTTTTTGTTAAAGAGAACCCTCTAAATTTTTCTGAAGGCGAAACTTTTTTTGATAATATTAACCCAAACTCTTTAACTACTCTTGAAGATTGCAAGATTGAACCGTCAATGTTAAATGCAAAACAAGGTGTCCCTTACCAATTTGAAAGGTTGGGCTACTTTTGTCTTGATAGAGATACGAAAGAAGGTCAACTTGTTTTTAATAGAACAGTTGCCTTGAAAGACCCCTGGGCAAAAATACAAAAACTGGCAAAGAAGAATATCTAACATCTTTTGTTCTTGTTAACTATTTTTCCGCTAATCTCTTAAGATCGGAAAAAAGGGGGGGATTAGCGGAACTGAAAACCCTTGATAATAGTGCAATTTGACAAGAGGAGTAATAACAGGTATGCTAAATTTGGACCAAAAAATAGGGGATTGCGACAAACCTGTTTATAACGCTTTCCTCACGCCTTAACTTTGTCAGAATCATTAGACCCGTTCATAGGGGATTGCGACGCATTTTGGGCAAGAGTGGGTTTCACATTGGATATACCGTCAGAATCATTAGACCCGTTCATAGGGGATTGCGACACCGCATACCGCAGTCCGAGACCAGTCGGCTTGTTAGAGTCAGAATCATTAGACCCGTTCATAGGGGATTGCGACATCTGTTTCTGATATTGTGATATTGCACTCACTACATTTGTCAGAATCATTAGACCCGTTCATAGGGGATTGCGACCATCTCCATAAAAGCTTCTCCTTTAGGTGCTAGATAGTCAGAATCATTAGACCCGTTCATAGGGGATTGCGACTTAGCAAACTAATCACTACACTTTTCTTTACAACTTTGTCAGAATCATTAGACCCGTTCATAGGGGATTGCGACCATCTCCATAAAAGCTTCTCCTTTAGGTGCTAGATAGTCAGAATCATTAGACCCGTTCATAGGGGATTGCGACAAAAAATTAAACTGCATTCCACAACTTTCAACAATTCAGTCAGAATTATTGTGAGTCCTCAGTGGATACTGTTCAGAGCAATAATCTGCCTCACGGGTTTGTAGAAACAAAGAACTTTTGCCTTCTTTCCGCACACTTTGTTATCCTAAACGCCCCACCCTGTCATACTGAACTTGTTTTAGTAACCTTGCCTTTGTTTTTCTTTATTTGCCTCTCCTCTGGGGGTAGAGGGCAAAAATGGGAAGGTGTATGCACTGTAGTCTCAGATAGAACAGACCCACTTTAATATGGTGTTTATTGTTCTAAACCTAAAAATTGTGATAATATAAGGTTAAATGTAATCTTATGATGACGTTACAATTTTTTAAGTGTATATTTTGGAGGAAAAATGAAAATTACCATAGTTGGAACAGGAAACGCTGGATGTGCTCACGCTTATAAAATAGCTGAGGCAGGGCATACTGTAAGAATGTTGGAACCTTTTCCTGATATTTACAAAGAAAACTTTGATGCTATTAAGCAAAATGGAGGTATCTGGGCTATTGAAAAAGAAGAGAGACGATTTCAGAAACTGGAATTCATAACAAGGAATATCGAAGAATCTATGGTTGATTCAGATGTTGTTTTTGTATTAACACAATCCCTTCAACACCAAAGTTTATCTCTTAAAATTGGACCTTTTTTGAAAGATAAAAAACTTATAATTGTTTCGCCCGGTTATATGGGTAGCCTTTTTTTTAAAAAATTTAACATAAAAAATCTTATATATGCAGAAGGAGAATCTCTTCCGTTTGATGCAAGACTGGAAGAGAACGGTGTTGTTAGAATACTTTTTAAAAATGTAAGGAACCCGCTTGCTTTTTACCCTAAGATAAGAGAGGATGAAGGGCTAAAAATAGCAAACCAACTTGTTGATACCTACAGATATAAACGCAAAAACATTCTTGAGTCTGCTATGCATAACCCTAACTTGATAGTTCACACTATAGGCACTATTATGTCTGCTGGTAGGATAGAATATTCCAAAGGTGAGTTTTGGATGTATAGAGAAGCTTTCACACCTTCTATATGGAACCTCGTAGAGCAACTTGATAAAGAAAAGATGGATATTTTATATCAAGCTGGATGCGAAAGAATCTCTTATTTAGAAGCATGTAGGTTTAGAACAGAAAAGAATCTTGATACAGATATGCTACGAGTTTTTCAAAAATATGCTCAGGAAGGTTCACCTAAAGGGCCAGGAACAGTTAATCACAGGTATATATGTGAGGATGTACCTATGGGGCTCTGTTTAATGAATTCTCTGGGAGAAAAGTTTGGAGTAGAAACTCCAATATGCGATTCTCTGATTAATATAGCATCAATTCTTTTAAGGAAAGATTTTAGAAAAGGAGCTCGTACTCTTGAAAATCTTGGACTTAAAGATATGTCTTCAGAAGGTTTGTTAAGGTATATACAAGAATAAGAATATGTTATTTTACACGTTAATATTATGGTTGTGCCAAAAAAAAGTATGTGGTGTCTACTCACTCACTCCCTCTTTGCCTTCTCCCCATGAGGGAGAAGGATCAAGGATGAGGGGGGCTGCAAAGAGGTTAATGGGATGAGGTTTATCCACCGAAGCCAACCTACGCTAAAATACAAGCTTCGGCAGGTATACCTTGGCGTAGGTGGAGGGGTAGTTGGCAGGCTAAAAAAATGAATAACAGAGGGATCAAACAGGAGACTTCCCCTGCATGTCATTCCGGACTTGATCCGGAATCTCGTTTTGTACTACTTACTTTACGTAGGTTAAGTGAGAGATCCTGAAACAAGTTCAGGATGACAAGTTTGGGCGTTCGGG
>JALNXB010000096.1 GCA_023230585.1 bacterium | reverse complement strand
TGAAATATGATTTGATGTTTGAAAACTTTAATGAGTTTCAGTTAGTACAAAATTGTTAAAAATAAAAGTCTTTAGGGTAGAATTTTTTGACTTTTAACATAGGAGAAGAACAAAAGGCTTGAATCTTTTGTTAACAGCCCGATTCTTGCTTGAGGTGTAGTAGCACCTCGTAATTCGTTCATAGACACATACTTTTTTAACGAAGAAACGACAAAGGCAAAAATGGGAATAAACAATAAGGACAAAAAAAAGGATAAATTATGTTTCTTGCTATAGAAGGACTAATCACAGGAGCAATAACTGGTTTTCTTTGTGGTATGTTTGGAATGGGCGGTGGAGCTATTCTAATACCGGTTATAGTACATATTTTTAAACTTCGAATGAAGTTTGCCATAGGGACAAGTTTGACTATTATTGTATTTACTTCTATCTCCAGTCTTTTTAACTACAAAAAAAGCGGTAATCTAAACTCAAAATTGGCTTTCCTTATACTCCCTTTTGGGATAGTCGCTACTCAAATAGGAGCCCTCCTTACAAGTAGATTACCAGAAAATTTAGTTAAATACATTTTTATATTTATGATTCTTTCTCTCGGTATTAAAATGCTTTTCCCTGGGAAACAAGTTGAATGTTCAACCCCAAGGAAAGAAAATAAACTTGCAGTTATACTTATTGGAACTTTTGCAGGATTTGTTTCGGGTCTTTGTGGAGTTGGAGGCGCTGTATTAATTATCCCTCTTTTTTATATTTTTCTTCAAATACCAATGCATGCCTGTATAGGAACCGCTCTTCTTGTGATTTTTTTTAATTCTCTTTCTGGAAGTATCGGCTATATAGTAAGAGGGCTTGTTGATTTTAAGGTAGCTTTAGTCCTTTCAATTGGTTCTATGATAGCAGCACCGTTTGGCTCAAAAATTAGTATAAATACTTCCAAAGAAAAATTAAGAAAAGTTTTTGCGGTTATTCTAATATTAAGTGGTCTTTCTATCCTTGTAAGGTAATACAAAATGCAAGCCTCAGGTTTGCAGGAAATGGGTTTGTTAATGCATAAGATAATTTTAGGTATAGATGAAAACGGTTTAGGTCCACTACTTGGACCATTAGTAATAACGGGAATCCTTGTAAAATATCACGAAAGTACAACTAATTGGTTCAAAGATATAACCGATAGCAAAGAGTTTTTTAAAGTTCGCACAAAAAGCAAGTTTGGAGTTTTAGAAGAGACAGTTATATCTTTATTTTATCTAATAAAAGAACGTGTGCCGACCTCGCCTATAGAAATTTTTGAGAGTTTTTGTTTACCTTATAAGTGTTCTTCAGATATAAACATTTGTACCAACAAACTTCCTACAGAGTTTTTATGGGCAGATACAGAGAAAAGTAAAAAGAGATGTACTGATTTTTCAAGTTGGGCAGATAAGAATAACCTAAAACTCCAATCTATCAACTCCATATTTGTATGTCCTAAAGAAATCAATAGTTTTACCAAAGAAAATACAAAACTTTTTCTCGATTTTATCTCTTTCTGCAATATAATAAGAAGAGTAAACAATAAGGAGAATCTTGAAGTTTTTGCAGGCAAAATTGGTGGGTTAAAGTTTTATTACCCTTATCTAAAATATGTTATGAAAGATTATGACATTGAAATTATCACAGAAACAATGGAAGAATCAATATATATTTTAAGTAAAGAGGATGCAAGTATAAGGTTAGGTTTTTTTATGAATGTTGAAAAACACTCTTTCCCTGCTGCCCTCTCTTCAATAGTAGGCAAGTATATAAGGGAGTTATCTATGTTTAGTGTGAGACAAAACCTTGGGATTAAAGAAGATGTTTCCGGGTATCACGATAAGAAAACAAAAAGGTTTGTTAGTAACTTAGATTTTAGGAATGTACCTAAGGAGTGTGTTTTTAGAGAGACTTAAGGGGTAAAAAAGTATGGGGTGTCTACTCACTCTGGTACTACGGTGCATACACCTTCTCGCTTTTGCCCTCTCCCCTTGAGTGAACCCTGGACAAGCCCTTAGGGATTTGCAGAGAGGTTAACGGGATGAGGCTTGTCCACCAAAGCCAACCTACGCTAAAATACAAGCTTCGGCTGGTATACCTTGGCGTAGGTGGAGGGGCAGTTAGCAGACTAGGAAAAAACGAAAGACGTACTGAGAAAGGATGGGGTTGCCCCCTATATGTCATTCCGGACTTGATCCGGAATCTCGTTTTTCCTGCTACCAGCGTGGGTTGAGTGAGAGATCCTGAAACAAGTTCATAGATGATAAAATTGGGCGTTGAGAAGGCAACACACAAGATTACATACTGTCTGGTAAAGAGATATTAAGAAGGTATAGAGAACGTGAAAAGACCTGGTATACAACTTTTATTAAAACAACCCTTGCCATAGTCAACTCTTTTTGGCTTTCATCTACTACTCTATGTTTCTGGTAGTAAGAGTGAATTAATTTAGATAGTTCAAGTAGGTATTCAGCCAAAAGATGTACCCCGTACGTGCGAACAACCCCTTCTATAGTATCTGGAAAAGATGTGATTTTTTTGGCAATTACAATTTCTTCAGGTTCTTTGAGCAAAGAATAATCTGGCTCTATGCTTTCAATATCAATGTTGTTCTCTTGCGCAAAGTTTAGTATATGTTTCATTCTAACATAAGCATACTGTAAATAATAGACCGGATTTTCAAGAGATTTTTTCTTTGCAAGTTCAAGGTCAAAATCAAGGTGGCTATCTGTTTTTCTAAATATAAAGAAAAACTTTGAAGCATCAGGACCTACCTCTTCAATAAGTTGACGTAAAGAAACAAACTGCCCTTTCCTTGTTGACATAGAGAGTTTTTCTTTACCTCTATAAAGAGTTGATAATTGAACAATTATAGGTATAAAACTACTTGGGTTTCCTCCAAAAACTTCAACCGCTGCCCTTAGGCGAGGAATATAGCCGTGGTGGTCAGGGCCAATAATATTGATTAACAAATCAAACCCTCTTTTGAGTTTATCTTTATGGTATGAAATATCTGTTGCAAGGTAGGTTAAATCTCCATCACTTTTTATGACTACCCTATCTTTCTCATCACCGTATAAAGAACTTTTGAACCACCAAGAAGAATCAGATAAATATATTAGTCCCCTCTCTTTGAGTTCTTCTATTGTTTTTTTCAAAGAACCATCCTCTATAAAAGAGGCTTCTCTCGTCCATTTATCAAAAACAACCCCAAAAACCTTCAAATCCTCTTTTATCCCATCCAATATTTTTTCTGAGGCAAACCTACCCCAAAAATCCTTATCTTCCTCTTTAACATCTCCTACCTGTTTTGACATTTCAATTAGATATTCACCTTCATACCCTTCTTCTGGAATTTCCATTGGCTCGCCTTTTAATTGATAATAACGAGCCTTAAGGGATTGACCTAAAAGTTGTATCTGTTTGCCTGCATCGTTCAAATAGTACTCTTTCACAACCTCAAAACCGGCAAATTTAAGAATTCTTGCCAACGCCTCTCCAAAGGCTGCCTGTCTTCCGTGAGCAATAGTTAATGGACCTGTAGGGTTAGCGCTTACAAACTCTATTAAAATCTTTTTATTGCCTTCAAAACCTTCTTGTAGAAGAGTGTTAGATGTTTTATGTAAGTTTTTGATATATTCAAGATAGACGGTATCTTTAATAAAAAAGTTTATAAAACCATTTTTTACTTCTACTTTTTTTATATCGTCAGAAGATATTTCTGTTATTTTGTTACATAAATCAGTTGCAAGCTTATGAGGAGAAATTTTCTTCTTTTTTGCAACTTGCAAAACAATGTTTGTATAAAAATCACCAAACTCGGGTCTGTTTGAAGACAAAATTGAAATTTCTTCTTCAAAATTTTCTCCCTCAAATAGAAATTCAAAAGATTTTTTTATGGTTTCTTCAATCTTACACTTAATTTTTTTCATTTTCTTCCATCTCTATGTTTTTAAGTATCTCTTCGACTCTTAAATCTGGCATATCATCATATTCAAATTTTAACTCTGGAGTATATTTCATAACAGACCTTTTTGAAAGTTTGTGATGAATATAACCGGTAGCATGTTTTATTGCTTCAAATGTTTCTTCTTGAACCTCTTTACTACCTATAACACTAACACCTACGGTAGCATTTTTAAAATCTCTTGAAATACGAGCATAGGTTATAGTAAAAAATCCTATTTTAGGGTCAGAGATTTCTCGCCTGATAATCTCATCTATATCTTTTTTTAAAAGGTTTTCTGCCTGTTTTTGTCTTTTAGTTTTAATTTTAAACTCCTTGTATTGAACTTAATATTAAATATTGTTCCTTCCCATTTTTTTGTCTTTTCTTCCAGTAAAAAAGTATGTGTCTATTCACGAATTACGAGGTGCTAACCGACGCTTTTTGTCGTTGCGAAGGAACGCTTTGTGTGACTGCGGCAATCCTCGTTTTTATCCTATACACTATTGTTTACCCCCCATTTCCTTTTCCGCCTTCGGCGAGATTGCCACGCTAAAAAACAGCTCGCAAAGACGGAATGGGGGGCTGTTAACAAAAGGTTCAAGCCTTTTGTTCTTCTACTCTGAGCCTGTTAAACCCTTCGGAGATGCTTTATATGCAGAAGGGTGAGTTCTCAGAGTGCCCGATTGTGG
>JALNXB010000095.1 GCA_023230585.1 bacterium | reverse complement strand
TGCGGTACTCCCGAAGGTATATTTTTAAGTTCTATTGCTGACGGAGATAGTGAACTTCTGCCTTTAAAAGAGAGAATCATAGGCAGGGTTGCTGCTGCAAACGTAATGAACCCATTTACTGATGAGTTTATTATAAAGGAAGGAGAACTTATAGATGAAGTAAAAGCTCAAAATATTATTGAGAATACAGGTATAGTAATAAATAGGCTCAAAATAAGGTCTGTTCTTACCTGTAAAGCAGAAAAAGGAGTTTGCGCTAAGTGTTATGGCTGGGACGTGGCAAGGAAAAAACAAGTTAATATTGGTGAGGCAGTTGGAGTTATAGCTGCACAATCTATTGGAGAACCAGGTACTCAGCTAACTTTAAGAACGTTCCACACTGGTGGAGCGGCTTCAAGAAGTGCTGGCGCTTCTACTGTTGTCGCTAAAGAGAAAGGTATAATTAAATTCCCTGAAACCCTAAGACTTGTAGTTTCACCTGACGGAAAAGAGAGAGTCTTGAAGGAAGGGAGTGTTATTCTTAATAACGATAGGGGTAGAGAAATAGAAAGATATACATTAAGAGTAGGTAGTTATATGAATGTTAAAGATGGTGAAGAAGTTATCGAATCGACTGTTATTGCTGAATGGGACCCGTATTCATTTCCTATAATAGCAGAGAGAGAAGGTACTGTCTTCTATAAAGAGATAGAGGTTGGTAAAACCGCAAAAGAAGAATTTGATACAGCTGTTGGTATTAGTAGAAAAGTTATAATACCCCATAAAGAAGATATGGATCCTCAAATTATCCTTAAAAACAGTAAAGGGCAGGTTGTGGGTAACTACCATTTACCAGAAGATGCCCATATTATGGTAGTTGAAAAGGAAAAAGTTGCAGCGGGTGCTGATATAGCGAAGATTCTTCGTTCAGAAAAGAGGGTACAGCAAGATATTACTGGCGGTTTGCCCAGAGTTTCGGAACTTTTTGAAGCAAGAAATCCGAAGAACCCTGCCATTATTTCTGATATTGACGGGATTGTAGAAATAATGCCTTCTGATAAAGGTAGTAGACAGGTTAAGATTTCTAACCTGGAAACAGAAACTGTTAAAGAGTATGATATACCATACAATAAACACCTTCTTGTTTCTTCTGGAGATAAGGTTTTAGCTGGAAGTAAACTGACCGATGGTCCTATAGTGTTGAAGGAGATGCTTAAAATACAGGGAGCAAAAAAAGTAGAAGAATATCTTTTAAGTGAAATACAGAAAGTATATCGTGTTGAAGGTGTTACAATTAAAGATAAACATATTGAAGTAATTGTTAAACAGATGCTTTCTAAGGTGAGAGTTGAGGACCCAGGTGATACGTTCTTACTTGAAGGTGAAGAGATAGATAAGATAAAAATTCAACAAATCAATGAATCTCTTCCTAAAAACAAGAAGCCTGCTTCTTTTAAACCAATGATACTTGGAATTACTCGAGTGGCTCTTAGTAGTGACAGTTTTATATCTGCTGCTTCTTTCCAAGAAACTACCAAAGTTTTGACAACGTCAGCTATGCTGGGGTTTGAAGACCCGCTTGAAGGTCTTAAAGAAAACGTAATTCTTGGAAGATTAATACCTGCTGGGACTGGGTTGTTCCAACAGCAGGATGAAGAATAGTTTATTATTTAAACAATATTTAGGAGGATAAATATGCCTACATACAATCAACTTATAAAGAAGGGGAGACGTAAGCAGCAGAAAAAATCAAAATCTTCTGCTCTTAATAAGAATCCCCAAAGAAGGGGGGTCTGTCTTTATGTAAAAACAGCTACCCCAAAGAAACCTAACTCAGCGATGAGAAAAATAGCAAAGGTCAGATTAACAAATGGTAAAGAGGTTATTGCTTACATTCCAGGTATTGGACACAACCTACAAGAACACTCAATCGTTCTTGTTAGAGGCGGAAGAGTTAGAGACCTGCCAGGAGTTAAATATCATATTTTAAGAGGTTGTTTTGATACTGGAGGTGTTGAAGGCAGAAAACAGTCTAGGTCAAAATACGGAACAAAAAAACCAAAAGAAGGTGAAAAGAAAGCGGAGGGTTAAAAGATGCCGAGAAGAAAGAGGGCTGAAAAACAAGAAATTTCAGGAGACCCAAAATATAACGATTATGAAATAGCTAAATTTGTCAATCTACTTATGTTGGATGGCAAAAAGAATTTGGCTTATACAATTTTTTATGAAAGTCTTGATATAATAAAAGAAAAAACAAATCAAGATCCTCTCTCAGTTTTTAAGAAAGCATTAAATAATGTTAAGCCAAAAGTTGAAGTTAGGGCAAGAAGGGTTGGGGGTGCAACCTATCAGATTCCTGTAGAAGTGCCACCGGAACGGAGTTTAGCTCTTGCTATCAGATGGATTTTGGGTAATGTGAGAGCCAGAAAGGGGAAATCTATCGCAAATAGACTTGTTGACGAGTTTATTGAATCTTCAAAAGGCGAAGGGGCAAGTGTTAAGAAGAGAGATGATACCCATAAAATGGCAGAAGCTAACCGTGCATTTGCACACTATAGATGGTAATAGTGTTGCGTCCTGCCAATATCCTTGCTGAATAACAGCATTACCACACCTGTTCTTAACCAGCAGTTTTTTTAACTGCTGGTTTAGTTCATAAGTTTTCTATAAAAAAATATTTTTATAAATTATGTTTTACGAAAGGTTTGTTTTATGTATGAATTGAAAAATATTAGAAATATTGGAATAATAGCCCATATAGACGCTGGTAAAACCACCACCACTGAGCAGTTCTTATTTTATGCAGGTAAAACCCATAAGATGGGATACGTTGACGAAGGAACTGCGGCGATGGATTGGATGGAGCAAGAGAAGGAGAGAGGTATTACCATCTCGGCTGCTGCTACAGCGTTTTTCTGGAAAGATTGCAAAATAAATATTATTGATACTCCAGGTCACGTTGACTTTACAGTTGAAGTAGAAAGAACTTTAAGAGTTCTTGATGGAGCTGTTGGAGTATTTTGTGCAGTTGGCGGTGTTCAACCTCAATCTGAAACTGTTTGGCGACAAAGTGAAAGGTATGAGATTCCCAAACTAATATATATAAATAAGATGGATAGAACAGGCGCAGATTTTTTTAAGGTTGTAGATGATATAAAGAGTAAATTGAATGCGAACACAGTAGTAATTGAGATCCCAATAATTGAAGAAGATAAATTTATAGGTATTATTGATATAATTAGAAAAAAAGCGTTTATGTTTGAATCAGAAACTTCAATTGAGGTATCAGAAAAAAACGTGCCTGATAATGTCAAGGAACAGACAAACACTCTCTTTAATAATCTTGTTGAGAAGTTGTCGGATGTTGATATGGAGATAATGGAGGATTACGTAAATGGAGTTGAATTAACTCCTGAAAAGTTACAGAAAGCACTTAGAAAAGCAACTTTAGCACGCCAGTTGTTCCCAGTTTTTTGTGGGTCGTCATTAAAGAATAAAGGAGTGACTATGCTTCTTGATGGAGTAGTAGATTATCTCCCTTCACCTGTTGATATAAAAACTGTTTCTGGAATAAATCCAAAAACAAAAAAAGAGAATAAAGTAGATTGTAATATTAAAGGTAGTTTAGCAGCGTATGTTTTTAAACTGTATAACGATGTTAATGCAGGAAAACTTTTTTTTACAAGAATATATTCTGGTAGATTAAAAAAAGGTGATATTATTTATAATTGGTCTACTAATTCGCAAGAGAAAGTAATGAAGATTTTCGAAGTACATACAAATAAATATTTAGAAAAAGAAGAAGCTTTAGCAGGAGAAATAGTTGTGCTTAGCGGACTAAAAAAAAGTTATACTGGAAATACTCTTTCTGAAAAGAATAATCCTATAATTTTTGAATCCGTAAAATTTCCTCAACCAGTAATATATGTATCGGCTGAACCTAAAATAAAATCTGACTATGAAAAACTTTATAATGCTTTTCTTAAAATTTCAGAAGAAGATCCAACCTTGAGCATAAAGACAGATGAAGAGACAGGGCAGATAGTAATAATGGGTATGGGAGAGTTACATATTGATGTTACAACTGAACGGTTAAGAAGAGAACAGAAATTGGATATACGTCTTGGTAAACCAGAGGTTGCTTATAGGGAAACAATAACTCAAACTGCCAATGGAGAAGGAGAGTTTATAAAACAGGCAGGTAATAAAGGGCATTATGGGCACGCTGTCATAAAGGTTGAACCTCTTGACAGAGGAGGGAAATTTATCTTTGAAGATGTGTCAGAAAAAGGAAAGGTGCCTATGGAGTTTATTTATGCAATTGAAGAAGGGGTAAGGGAAGCTTTGGAGGCGGGTCCTCTTTTAGGAACGCCTATGATGGATATAAAAGTGGAACTTATTGATACCTCTTTTCATGCAACAGATTCTAATGAGATAGCGTATAAAATAGCTGGTTCGATGGCTTTTCGGGAAGCAGTTTCAAAAGCTGCACCTGTTTTGCTTGAACCAATAATGAAAATCTCTATTACTGCTCCAGAAGAGTTTATGGGAGCAATTTCAAGTGATATTAATCTTAGAGGTGGAAGAGTTGAGAGGCTCGGTACTCTTGATAATATAAGATTTATAGAAGGGTTTATACCTCTTAGAAATATTTTTGGATATGCTACAATTTTAAGGTCATTGACACAAGGAAGAGGAAATTATATAATAGAACCCTCTTTTTATGAAGTTGTACCCCCTGAAGAATTAAAGCGTATTAGAGGGTCTTAAAAAATTATTTAACTAATAACAGGATTTATTAAGGAGGCATTAAAATGGCAAAGGAGAAATTTGTAAGGAGTAAGCCGCACGTAAATATAGGAACAATCGGGCACGTAGATCACGGAAAGACAACATTGACCAGTGCAATAACAATGGTAT
>JALNXB010000094.1 GCA_023230585.1 bacterium | reverse complement strand
GCATATTACTTATTAAGTAATACCTAAAAAAAAGAGCTCTGTCAAGTGAAGTTACTGTTTTTATTGCATTATAGAAATTTATGGTATGATATATTACTTATTTTTCGCAGAGTTACAGATTAACCTCTCTGCAAACCCTTGGGGATTCCAATACCTATAATTCTCAAGGGGAGAAGGCAAATAGAGGGAGTGAGTAGACACCACATACTTTTTTACCACTTACCAAGTAAAAAACTTTTTTAATATAAAATATACCAATAAAAGCACAGCAAATATAGCAAATATAGTATATTGAAAAGAAGAGAGTATACTTCTCATTAATATAAAAACAAGAAGTAAAACAAGAGGAATTAAAAAGCCTTTGATTATCCAATTTTTTATATCTTCTCTATTTTTTAATAAATCTTCCTTAAAAGATAATCCAGTATTTCTACTTTCTTCACATTCTTTACACCTATCAATGTTTAGAGGGTTATCTCTTCCGCAATATCTGCAGACCCACAACTCACCTTTTGATATTTTAAGCTCTTTAGTAGTAATTTTGATTTTTTGTCGTATCTCGGGCGTATCCTCAATTTGGTAGGCTTTTTTATAATAATATAGCGCTTTATCATTTTTATCAATTTTAAAGTAGACATCTCCCAACGCAACGTATGGAGCGCTTATGTTGGGCTGCCTATTTATAGTTTCTTTTAAGTGCTCTATATTTCTTTCTATTTCAGCCTCTTCAGCAACTTTATTAAACGAATTTTCTAAAAAAGAGACTATTAAGCAAGCAATAGGTATAAAAAAAATAATATAAAAATTTACATACATTGACTTGATGCTATGGCAATGAAGAAGGAATGCAAGTATACTAATAAGAGATAAAACGAGAAAAGAAATCTTACTCATTTCATCTTCAAGATACTTATCAAGAACAAGAAAATAATATTCTACAGATATAATAACAAAAACAAAAACCAGCCATATACCAAAAAAATATCCTGCACCCATTTTATTCTTTTAAAGATACATTTTCACTTGATTTACCATTTTTCGAAATGGACTATCTCCTCAAGTTTCTTTTTATTTTTAGATAAGCAAAACAAGTCTATATTTGTAGGATATCCAATAGGAGTTAATGCCACAACGTTTATATCTTCTGGTATAGATAAAAACTCCTTTATTTTATGGTTATCAAAAGACCCTATCCAGCAAGTAGCAAGCCCTTCTGCTCTTGCTATAAGTGTAATATGGTCCATCACAATAGCACCATCTATCAACATCCCATAATCTGCCATATAATTACCTCTATTTTTTTTGGCATTTTTTGCACAAACTACAAGCAGAGCAGGGGCATCAGATATAAATTTTTGGTTCATACATAAAGGCACCATATCTTTTCTTCTCACCTCATCTTTTATAACGATAATACTTACTTCATAAGGAGGACTGCAACTTGGAGAGTTTCTTGCTATATCAACAATTTTCATTAAAACATCATCAGGAATTACGTTAGATTTAAATTCTCTTATACATCTTCTTGTTTTTAATATCTCATAAAAATCCATTTTTTCCTCACTTAAATATTTTTTTCATTGTTTAATTTTGTGCATCTTTGAGTAAAAACTCAACCTTTCTTACACCAGAAGGTATTATGTAAACATCTTCTTTCTTTTTGATCGCCCTATTTTCTAAACTTACAACAAAATGGTCAGGGAAAACTATTTTAGATGGCATCACAGAAGGAGAATCAGCAGAAAGAGTTAACCGACATCTGTTTTCGTTAATCATAAGCGCTTCTATGTTAACACGTCCTTTAGGGAGATATAACCCTTTTAAAGCAGTTTTTTTATTATCTCTCAACCATACAAAAGGAATACCTGCTAACAACACCACTTCATCTTTCCGTTCAAAATAGAAAGAGTTAATCATCATATCAATAATACGTCCACTTCCGCTTCCGTTAGGTTGCCAAGGTGTGTATGCGGGGTTACGTAAAGAAAAACGTTCTTGGACAAGAAAGGTTTCTTCTGTCATTCCATATTTTAGAAAAGTTTGGAAAGCAAGAAAAGCTTTCTTATATTCTCCTCGCCTAAAGTATATATCCTGCCAATAATATTCGCTGTTACCGATATATACAACCTCTCTATCCATTTTTCCCATAAATGGACCATAAGCAAGATTCTTTTCGTAGTAATCTATAAAATTACTTCCACTTTTACTATCAATATCTAGAACGTTTGTGAAAAACAATTGTTGTGCTCCACTTATATATTCAAATTTTTGTGTAATTCGTGTTTTTTTATCATCAGTAAGAATTTTACGTTCGATAAATCCGTCAGAACGGGTCATATACTCTATTGCTTTGATTAAATCGTTTTTATAAATTTGGGTTTCTATACTTATTTCTTCAGATTTTTCGTTACCAATCTCATTAAGTAGGGTAGAAAACTTTTGTAATCCCCAAAAAGTAAAACTGTCTGTTTTAGCTACAATATAACCTACATCTCCATCAGTAGCGTTTCCAAAAGGCATAAGGCCGTAGTATGGGGGACGAGTTCCATCTTCATTAAGTTTTCGGGTTGCTCTTAGTTCTCCAATAATCCAATTTGCCGCTTTAAACATATTGGGTAGGTACTCTTCTAAAAAAAATTCATCTTTAGAATATCTGTAATATTCAACAGCTAATGCAAGTGCCGAACCTGTTGTGCAGAGCCAACGAGGTCCAGTGGTTCCTATAGCACCATCTGTGGTTGTTAATCTGCCTGAAGGAGGAAACCCTGAATCCTGCAAACTAAAAATAAAAGAAAGAGCATCTCTTACAAGGTCAAAGTATCCAAGTTTAAGCACAGGTAAAAGCATAAGGGTTGCTTCCCACACCCAAACAAAATGGCGGGCTGTGAAACCACCCTGGGTAGGTATCAAATAATTCTCTCCTGAAGGACGTATTAACAACTGTTTGATGGTAGTAACCATTCTGAACATAATATCGTCCCACCTGTTGTAAGGGAATTCGAGAGAAGTTTTATTTGTATCTTTTTCTTCTTCTTTAAAATTTGCTAATAAAGGTTTCCGGCTTTTTTCGTAATCAGAAGAGTTTATTGAATAAATGTGGGAGTCACTTATATTCTCATAATTGGTAAAAAGAAGTATGTAGAAACTTGAGGATGTTCCCGGTTGTAACTCTGAATTAAAACAGATTGTCTGTCGTACTTTTTTATATCTTAAATCTGGCGTAACAAAATAAGGGGTTTCGTAATCGAAACGTTTGTTAAAATCTTTATCAACAAAATTTCTTTCTGATTCCCATTGAAAATTAAACTTTTCCGGAATTATAAGCCCTATCTGTTTATTATTAAGGGTTATTCTGTTGACAGAAACACCACTACGTTTACATTGTAGATACTTTTTAGCATCTCTATAAAATGGTACATAATGCATATCAAAAGCTTTTTCTTCAGGAAGAAAAGAAACTTTTGCTCTTAAGGTTATTAGTCGTGAAGACGTATCTTCATTGGCAACAGTTGCTTTTATCCAAAGAATGTTCTGTGAATTATCTAACGGCTGGCAAAAATATTCAAGTGTGTAGTGTATATCCCACGCAAAATAGTCTGCTTCTACTATTGGGTATTTACCTTCAACAAGATTCATATTTGTAAACCGACAATCTGGTATAAAGGGAGGGTCATCAAAAGCAAACTGAACAACCATAATTTCATTTTTAGTTCGTCTTAATCTCTTTTTTACCTGTTCCTTAGATATCCCTGGATAAGTTCGTAGACGGCTAACATTAAAAGCAGAATCAACAATAACAAAATCTGATGTATGGACAGGATGGATGGGCATATGAACAGTTAAGGGTGGGTGCCAGTTTTTCTGGTTTTCGCGAAGAATTTTTTCCCATTTTAAATCTTCTATTTTCCTATATCCAAGTTTCATAAATTATCCTTCCCCAGGGTCTTTTAGAGATAGAACATTAAATCGGGTTTAAAAAAGCGAATCTTTATACTCTTCTTCTGGTTCCTCTTTTTTTATTTCTTCGGCAGATGGTGTTGAAACATTTTCTTTCCTAAAAAGAATATTTTCAACAGGTGGTGTTCCTGCATCTTTTACCCATTTACAAAATTCGCATTTTTCAGAACTCTCAGGTATATCAACTTGTTCAAGACAGGTTATAGCATTGTTAATAGCCTCTTGAGCATGTTGTAAGTCTAATTTTATTTGTTTAATATCTATAATAAAATCGATTTTCTGTTCTTCAGGTTCAGGTACCATTTTTTCTGGGCAATAATATATAAGGTACGCTCTGTCATTAACAGGTAACCCATTATTTTTTAACAAAACAGAGTATAACTCCATTTGCAGTTGATATGTAGGATGAACATTTGGAGTTGGATTTGCTCTTGTTTTATGGTCAAGAGGAGAGTGAGTTCCATCCGGACTTACAAGACAATCGTCAAGTTTTCCCAGTAGACAGTAACCCCTTTTTATATCAGAGAAATAGGTGGGTTTTAGAGCGTATACCAACCTACCTTCCATATCATTTTTTAAAATAGGAGGCAGTTCGCTTATCTTTCGGTAATAATCAAAATATTTTTTAACAACGCTGTCTATACCTATAGCAATAGAAGGCATAGGACCTCTTGGTCTTTTAATTTCATATTTAATGTGTAGATAAAAACATCTTGGACAATCTTCGTGCAGGTTGATTGTAGATGGAGATAAAAATATTTTTTTCATTTTTCCGCTTTTTTTGTATTAAAATTCTATTATTACTTAATATAATTGTATTATGAAAAACCTTTTTCGTCCACAAATCTTTAAGGTGAAGTATATATTTATACCATTTAATTTTAAAATAGTAACTAAATAAGTCTTTTCCAGTCAAATAATGAGCCTGAAATAATTAAGGGTCACAAACAGGCATAATTTTTTTTAATAACCTGCTTCTTTGTTTTTGTACTATATCTGCCATTTCATTGTCAGTCTTGC
>JALNXB010000093.1 GCA_023230585.1 bacterium | reverse complement strand
TACTCTGAGCCTGTTAAGCCCTTCGGAGATGCTTTATATGCAGAAGGGTGAGTTCTCAGAGTGCCCGATTGTGGCGTAGAAGGTGTATGCGCCGTAGTACCAGAGTGAGTAAACACCACATACTTTTTTGCCCTACTGTTGCAAAAAACAATTAGCATTGTATAATATTATAATGATAAAAAATATTACCTTCTTGCTAACTCTTACAATGCTTTTTATATCCTCTTCCTTTTGCCAGGAGACCCCTTTATATGTTCAAGGAGAAGTGATAGTAAAATTTGCTTCACAGACCACCTCTACAAAAAGCATTCAAACTTTTACTCAAAAAAAAGGCATAAAAATAAAGAAAAATCTACCTCTTTTTTCTCGCCTAAGGAAATCTAACGTCGCAGTATTATCATCCCAACTTACCACTCAAGAAATGATTTCTGAACTACAAAACGACCCTTCTATCGAATATGTTCAACCAATATATATAAGAAAACCTCTCGAAGTTACACCCAACGATACTCGATATAACCAGCAATGGGCTTTACCCAGAATATCTGCCCCTTACGCTTGGGGAATAACAACAGGAGACAACAAAAATGTGGTGGCAGTTGTAGATAGCGGTATAAATTATAGCCATCCAGATATATCCAACAATATGTGGCAAAATTTAGCAGAACTTGAAGGTTTACCAGAAATTGACGATGATAACAACGGTTATAAAGACGATATCTACGGGTACAACTTTGCTTACAACCACCCTAACCCAACGGATACAGATAGTCATGGGACCCACGTTGCCGGTATTATAGGTGCTGTAGGTAACAACCAACAAGGTGTTTCTGGAGTAAACTGGTCGGTTCAACTTATGGCTCTCAACTCAATAAGAGATGGGAACTTTAGAGACGACGATCTTATAGAAGCAATAAGTTACGCAGTTATGATGAAGAAAGATTTTGGTGAGAAAGTAGTTGCTATAAACGCTTCTTGGGGTGGCTTAGGAGGGCAAAACGGTGATACTCTTTATGAAGCAATAGAAGAGGCGGGTAGGGTGGGCATAACTTTTGTTGCAGCTGCAGGTAACGAGAGTGAAAACAATGATCTAACACCGCTGTATCCTGCTTCATATAACCTACCAAACATTATCTCTGTAGCAGCATTTGATAAAAACGAGTCACTCTGGAGTTTTTCTAACTACGGCGTTAGTTCTGTCCATTTATCAGCGCCCGGAACCAACATCTTATCAACAGTTCCTTTTACTGAATATGTTGCCTTAGAAGCCAACGGAGTTGTCTACGAGTCAAATTCTCTTGAGTTTTCTGGTAAAACAGAAACTGGAGGAATTACTGGTTTATTTATAGATTGTGGACTTGGCGAAACTGACGATTTTCCAGTTGAAACCTCTGGATATATTGCTCTTATAGAAAGAGGGACTCTTTACTTCTCAGAAAAAGCAACCAACGCTTATGAGGCTGGTGCGGTTGGAGTTGTAATATATAACAACATACCCGATGACCAACCAGACGGCGGGCTTATTAACGCAACTTTAGGGTCAGCAGGCAACTGGTTACCTACAATATTTATTTCAAAGAGTGACGGACTAAAACTTAAAGAACTCTTATCTGGCTTAGGGACAGACCTTCAAGCAACACTGTTTAACACCATACTTCCAGAATCTTACGGCTTAAAATCTGGTACCTCAATGGCTACACCCTTTGTATCAGGGGCTATATCACTCCTCTGTTCCGCTTACCCAGAAGATACCGTTGCAAGAAACACCTTTCGTGTTATTGATGGTGTTAAACCAATGAGTAAAGCAGTGGATAGAGAAAAACTTATAACAGGCGGGCAACTCGACCTTCAAGGCGCTTTTAATTGTACATATCCACCACTTGGAGATATAAATAACGATGGAAATATTAATATAAGTGATGTTATAAGATGTTTACGTATGTCACTTGAACTTGACGAGCAAGATTTAAGAGTTGCTGATATGAACGGAGACTGGGTAATAAATATATCAGACGTAATACTACTATTAAGAAAAGCCATCAGACTCGATTAATTCCTTTCTTCTGTTCTCCTCTCCTCTTGGTGGAGATGAGGTAAGGTGAAGGGAATTGTACCAACCTTGGTTGCAAACCCCTCTGGTCTTATCCCGACAGTATTTCTGAGGGGATTACTTCGCAAACCTCGGGGGATTGCTTCATATTCACTCGCAAAGACGGAATGGGGGTGAATCTCCTCTTTACAAAAACACTCTTAGAGTAATAAAATATATATATATGAAACATAAAAACTTTACCAGAAAAATTTTCATACAAGTATTCCTCTTTTTTTTACTACTTTCATCTTCTGCTTTTTCTGAAACTAAAAAGTGGACTATTATGGTCTACCTTGCCGCAGACAACAACCTTGAAAAATCAGCCATTGACGATTTTCTTGAAATGTCTAATGTTGGTTCAGACGACAACATAAATATACTTGTTCAACTTGACAGAATCAACGGTTACGATTCCAGATACGACAATTGGACAATCTGCCACAGGTTTTATGTAACTCCAAATATGGAACCTACCGAAAGTAACTCAGTTCCTGATTGGGGCGACGGTAAAGGTGGCAGAGAAGTTAATATGGGCTCAAAAAAAACTCTTACTGACTTTGTTAGGTGGGGGGTAGAAAAGTATCCTGCAGAAAAATATGCCATAATTTTATGGAACCACGGTAGCGGGTGGAAGAGTCTGCAAGAGGAAAAACCGATATTTGCTTATAAAGAGATTTGTTGGGATGATACATCTGGAGATAAACTATCTATGAAAGAAGTTAGAGAAGCACTTGAAAATGTTGGGGAGTATATCCACTTAATAGGTTTCGACGCTTGCCTAATGGGTATGCTTGAGGTTGCAACAGAAATAAAATCTCTTGGAGAAGTAATGGTTGCCTCAGAAGAGATAGAACCCATATCTGGATGGGATTTTGAAGGTTTTCTCACTGCTTTGAAACAGAACCCCAATATGTCTGCTCATCAACTTGGCACAACAATTGTAGATACCTACATAAACCACGGAGAAGTGGACAATTATGGAGAAACACTATCAGCAATAGATCTTACTAAAATATCTGATTTTAACTCAAAGTTTAATTCTCTTCTTGAGAAAATTATTGATCTTAACACAGAATGGCTCAACGTATATATCTCTCGTCAGTCAACACAAATATTTGATACAAGGGTATTTCTTGATATAAAGGATTTTTTAGAAAATCTTTCTAATAACTCCTACAACCAAGAAATTATTTCACTTACACAGGAAACAATAAACTCATTTGAGGACCTTATAATAAAAAACTATTCTGCTAATGGTTACAACGCTAACGGTTTATCTATCTACTTTCCTGCTCACTCAGGGACCATAGATAAAGATTATCGTAGTGAAGTTATACTTTTTGCAAGTGAAACACTTTGGAAAAGTTTTTTACAATCGTTTATTTCTGCAGATATTTTTTCTGGATATATGAGAATATATAAAGAAAATTTTACTTCTGGCTTACCTTTAAACTGGTCTGTTGTTGATGGGTATCAAGATGGTAAAACTTGGGAACTTAAAAGTGCTAATTCTTACAGTTCGTATCTTACCCTACCATATATGGTTGTTGATAGCGATGCTTCTGGCGATGTAGATATGGACGAACAACTTATTTCTGAGTTTTATGATTTTGATAAATATTCAGTTGTATATCTTTCTTTTAACCATTACTTTCGTAAATACACTTCAGAAAAAGCCGATGTAGACATAAGGGTAGGTAACGGTAATTGGCAAACTCTAAAACGGTATCAAGGTAGTAGTTCAGAAGGCAAAGTTTTTATTGATATAACATCCTTTGCGGCGGGGAAAAAGGATGTGAAAATTAGGTGGCGCTACTATGATGCTAACTTTGATTGGTATTGGGCTGTTGATGATGTAGAGTTTCTTGTGTTTAGCAGAGAGCCACTTGGAGTGGGAGATGTAAATAGTGACGGAAGGATAGACATTGCAGATGTAATTCTTTCTTTAAGAATTTCTATTGGGTTGGATGTAACAATAAACTCTACAACATATAAACATCCCTACACTACTGATATTATTGAACTTGCAGATATGAATGAGGATGATAAAGTTAATATTTCAGATGTAATTCTAATTTTAAGAAAATCTCTTTCCCTTGATTAACCCCTCTCGCTGACGAAGGTCGGTCCTCGGAACAAACCTTTGAGGTTTGCAAGTACGTCACAGTTTTACCATCCTGAACTTGTTTCAGGATCTCTAACTTAATTCACTTAACAATAGTAGTAAAAAAACGAGATTCCACCCCGTATTCTCCCCTAAGGGTAGAAGGCAAAAAAAGGGAAGGTGTATGCACCGTAGTACCAGAGTGAGTAGACACCACATACGCTTTTCTTTTATATCTTTAACTGCCTTTTTGTGGCATTGCGAGGAATGCCTTTAATGACGTGGCAACCCTCGTCTTTATCCTTATTGTTTTTTTGCTTTTTCCCCCCAATTCCTTTTCCGCCTACGGCGAGATTGCCACGTTACGAAACACTCGCAAAGACGGAATGGGGGGCGCATTGCCTTTTGAACACCCCGTTTTGTCACCTAACGCCCCAGTTAGTTATCCTGAACTTGTTTCAGGATCTCTCATCTAACCCACGCTGGTAGTAGGAAAAACGAGATTCCGGATCAAGTCCGGAATGACAAGCAAGGGGAACCTCATCCTTTTTCGTTACATCTTTAGTTTTTGGTTAAGTTGTTAACTACCCCTCCACCTACGCCAAGGTATACCTGCCGAAGCTTCTATTTTAGCGTAGGTTGGCTTCGGCGGGTAAAGCTCGCAAGATAAACTACAAAAGACGGAATGGATGGCAAAAATGGAATGGGGGAAAGTCTAAAATCAGTCTTTTCCAGTCAAATAATGAGCCTGAAATAATTAAGGGTCACAAACAGGCATAATTTTTTTTAATAACCTGCTTCTTTGTTTTTGTACTATATCTGCC
>JALNXB010000092.1 GCA_023230585.1 bacterium | reverse complement strand
CCTGTTAAGCCCTTCGGAGACGCTCTTTGTGCAGAAGGGTGAGTTCTCAGAGTGCCCGATTGTGGCGTAGAAGGTGTATGCGCCGTAGTACCAGAGTGAGTAGATAACACCTCTTACTTTTTTGTCCCATTAACTTCTCTGCAAACCCCTGAGATATTTACTATCCCGAGCATTTCTTTGGGTAGAGGGTAAAGAGAGGTGCATTCCTTTTCCGCCTAACGGCGACTTGTCCCGAGTACTCCCGAGGGACTTACTTCGCAAATTGCGGGGGCTTGTTTTATATTCGCTTGCAATGGCAATCTTTCCTTATTTGCCTCTCCCCTTGAGGGAGAGGATGCAAGGTGAGGGGTTCTTTTGTCTTTAGTTTTTACCTTTGCTTGTCATTGCGAAGGCATACCTGCCGAAGCCAACCTACGCTACAATACAAGCTTGGCAGGTATAACTTGGCGTAGGTTGAAGTGGCTATTACGACTGCGACAATCTCTCTTTTTATCATTGTTTTGACAAAAACATCTAAAAAAGGTAAATTATTAGGAAAATTGAAGGGGTTACAAATAAAATGAAAGCAGTCTTTTTAACAAAAGAACGTAAAATAATTATTGAGGATATTCTAAAACCAGAGATTAAAAATAAGACAGATGTTTTAGTTGGTATCAAAAGTGTTGGTATATGTGGTTCGGATATACATTATTATCTTGAAGGAAAGATAGGTGACCAGATAATTGAAGATAAAATTATACTCGGGCACGAAGCCGCCGGTCTTGTGGTAGAAGTTGGCGAAGGTGTTAGAAACCTAAAAAAAGGTGATAGGGTAGCGATTGAGCCGGGTATAAGTTGCGGGAAATGTGAACAATGTGTTATTGGAAAGCCGAACCTATGCCCTTATGTTATATTTTTTGGAACTCCCCCTGTTGATGGAGCGTTAAAGGAATTTGTTGTTATGCCGCATACCCATTTAATCCCCCTACCTGATGGATTAGATTATGATTGTGGAGTTCTTTCTGAACCTCTTGCAATAGGGTTGTATGGGGTTAAATTGAGCGGTCTATCGGTAGGAGAAGATGTAGCAATTATTGGGGCTGGACCAATTGGGCTTTCTGCCCTTTTTTCTGCTAAATTGGCAGGTGCTAAAAGAATTTTTGTAAGCGACCTATACCAGGCAAGGCTTGATATGGCAAAGAAACTTGGGGCTGATGTAACTGTTCTTGCTACAAAAGAAAATATTGTTGATGTTGTTATGAAAGAAACCTCAGGGAGAGGAGTAGATATAGGTTACGAAGCGGCTGGAGAGCAAGAAACGTTTAACCAGGCTACTCAAGTAGTTAAAATAGGCGGAAAATCGGTTATTTTTGGAATTCCTGCACAAGATAAAATGGAGTTTAGGGCATCTGTTGTAAGACGTAAAGAATTACAGATTTTAAATGTTCGCAGGTCTGCTCATACAACAAAATTAGCGCTCGATTTGATTAAAAAAAATAATGTTTTTTCAAAATTGGTGACACATATGTATGAATTAAATGATGTTGAAGAAGCCATTAAACTTGTTGCTGAATATAAATCTGGAGTGATAAAGGCAGTAGTGAGAATGTAATGTTAAGTGTCAATAAAACACTCTTTGGAGGAGAATATGGATTTTAAGATTTTTGTTATGGCTTTTGGAGCCATTTTCTTTGCTGAACTTGCTGATAAAACTCAGTTGATAGGGCTTTGTCTTTCTGGTAAAACTGGTAGACCACTCCTTGTATGGGCAGGTTCAGTTGGTGCTTATATCATTGTTACTGGTTTAACTGTTCTTATAGGAGCGCACCTTGGGAAATGTCTTAAAGTAGAAATAATAAAATATTTTGGAGGCGCACTCTTTGTCCTTCTGGGGGCTTTAATGTTGTTTGGCAAAATTTAACGGAGAAAATCTTATGGCTAAAGTTGATTTGAACGGAAAAAAAGGCATAGTTACAGGAGGGGCATTAGGCATTGGTAAGGTGATATCCACCAACCTTGTTTTGGCTGGAGCAGAGGTTGTTATTGCAGATATTAACCAAGAAGAAGGTAAAAAAACTGAAGAAGAGCTGAACAAAATCTCACCAACTGGAAAGAGTAGTTGCGCTTATTTTATTAAAACAGATGTTTCTGATAAATCAAGCATAGATGAGATGGTAGGAAATGCAATTAAGAAATTTAATAAAATTGATTACCTTGTAAATAACGCAGGTATTTTGATACCAAGACTTCTTGTTGACCCAAAAGGAAAAGAAGAGATAACCCCTGAAATTTTTGATAAAATGATTGCCATAAACCAGAGGGGTACACTCTTTTGTGCTCAGGCAGTCTCAAGAGTTATGATTGCTGAGAAGACTAAAGGGGTAATAATAAACGTTTCCTCTGAAAGTGCTTTGGAAGGTTCAGAAGGACAGAGCGTCTATGCCTCTACTAAGGCAGCTCAATATTCTTTCACAAGAAGTTGGGCAAAAGAATTAGGTAAATACGGAATAAGAGTGGTAGGGATTGCTCCTGGGATTCTTGAAGTAACTGCTTTGAGAACTCTTGAATATGAAAGAGCGCTTGCTTATACGAGAGGTATAACTGTTGAAAAGTTGCGAGAATCTTACAAAAAGGTATCTATTCCTCTTGGCAGGGTTGGAACACTTCAAGAGGTTGCAGACGTTGTTGGTTTTCTTATCAGCGACCTTGCGTCTTACATTACTGGAACTGTAGTAAATATTTCTGGTGGCAAATCGAGAGCGTAGCAAGAAGGGGTAGTAGGCGAATCTCGCAAGACAAACAGAAGTAAAAATCCTTACATATTCTTTTTCTCATCCAAAGCCTATGGTTTTTATTCGGTAATGATAACTGGAATTATTTTACCGTTGGTATCTTTTGCTGTGAAAGATTTTATTTTCGGAACTAAAAAGTCGGAAGGTTTGATAATATTAAAAAATAAATTGACAGGGTTTTTTGAGATTTCGCCTGCAAATGCAATAACATTTTTGTTAACAAGTTTATATTTTATTGAGTTCGGGGCAACCCTGTTTAAAGATAGTTTGTCGGGTTGAAAATCGAGTTGCATCTGAAAAGATTTTATAAGTTCCATACTGTTTTCTGGAACTATCGAAAAAGAAAGGTTGTTATCTCTCTGCATTACTCTTTGTTTTAGCCTGCCTTTAACAATTAAAACAGTCTCATAATCTTTTTGTATATTGTTACATATAGCGTTTATCAGTATTTTATATTCACCTGCTGGTAGGTTGCCTGTTGTTTTTAGTACAATAACCTGTTCTTTAGTTTTATATGATATTTCTGTCTTTTCAAAGCCAACACTTATACCTTTTGGAAGGTTTGATATTCTTAACTCAATAGGAGAGTTTAGCCCACCAAAGTATTTGGCTTTTACAATTATTTTAAGATCTTCTTCTATCTCGAAATTTTCATTAAATTCAAGTATAAAATCTTTTTCTGTTGGTCTTAATTGCCATAACCAGGTTAATGTTGAGTTGCTATTTATATTGAAAGAAGTAGTGTTTGAGTTGCCCTTGGCAACAGAACCTTTTCCAATAAATCCAACGCAAACAGCTTTTTCCATTTCATTGATAAATACTTCTTTTTCTGCTTTACAAAATACACGTGTGCCTTTCTTAAAGGTTGTATAACCTTGTTGAGGATTTGTAATTCCGTATTCTGATTGAACAAAAAGTAGAAAGTTGTCTGTATTAAAAGAGTCGCTCTGCTGAATAAGCGGGGTTGGAGCGATGATGTTTTCTCTTGTTGTTTGCATACTTTCATTTGCGGTAGAAGATGTTTTTTGGCTACCGATAGAAGGGGAGATGGTCGCAGGTTTATTTTCAGGCTGTTGTTTTTGAGAATTTTGACTATTTGGTTGGGTAGAGTTTCCAACAGTTATTTGTCCGTTAGTTGAGGTTGCTTGGATTTTCTTACCTTCAGAATTGGCAAAATATATATTAGATATTCTTATAGGGGAATTACCAGTACCAATAATATTAAAATTTAAGTATAAAAGAACTCCGTTGCCAGAGATTTCTTTTAAACTGGGGTTGTAGGAAATGATACCTATTTGTCCTGGATTGTTTAGGTTGCTCTGCAAAGAGAAGTTGGAAGCGACGTTTCCTTTTTGTATATTGGAAATCTTCAAAATGTCTTTGTTGTATGTGATAGTTAACTGGTAGCCGGCAAATAAGTCTTCTGAGGTAAGTTGTATAGGAAGAGATACAGAGGTTTGGTTGTTGAGAACGTTTATATTTCCAACTTTAATGGTAGCTGATTCAATGTAGCAGTTCGTAGAAAGAAGAAAAATTAAAACTAAAAAAAAAGAATATATATGTTTTTTCATTCTGTCTCAGAAGAAGATGTTTTAGCCCCCTTTTTTTCTAAAACAGAGGACCAGTCAATAAATTTATTGCCGAAATCTTCTCCTGTTATATGTTTTAGTGTGTATCTTAGATTTCTTTCCATATAAGAATTTATAGCGATATATGGGTGAGTGCCGTTTACAAGCAATAAGAGGTATCCAAAAGCTGGTTGCCCAATCAGTTCAACTGCTTTTGCTGCTTCTTTTCCTGGGGTTGTCCACATACCTAAATTGTTATATTTGCACCATACGGTGAGGTTGTCATCAAACATTCTCATTAAAAAAGGAACTGCTTTTTGAGCCTTTGGTCCCATAAGACCAAGTTTGTAAGCCGCCTCTGCTCTTTCTGTTGGATTTATAGAAAAAGTTTTATCAATTTGAATTTTTACTTCCAACGGAACAAAAGTATCTTCAATAGGAGTTTTTAAGGTAAGTGTGTTCGAAAATAGGAGTTTTGTTGAAAGCATTAATAAGAGTAAAAACGGTATTGGTAATATATATTTTTTCATAGTGAATCAATTTTATCATATTTTTGTCTTTATACAAAAAAAAGTATGTGGTGTCTATTCACTCTGGTACTACGGTGCATACACCTTCTACGCCACAATCGGACACTCTGAGAACTCACCCTTCTGCACAAAGAGCGTCTCCGAAGGGCTTAACAGGCTCAGAGTAGGGGAACAAAAGGGCTGAACCTTTTGTTAACAGCCCCCCATTCCGTCTTTTGTAATTTATCTTGCGAGCTTTACCCGCCGAAGCCTTGGCGTAGGAGGGGTTTCTTAACGTGGCAATCTCGCCGAAGGCGGAAAAGGAATGGGAATAAACAATAATAAGGATAAATACGAGG
>JALNXB010000091.1 GCA_023230585.1 bacterium | reverse complement strand
TAACCCACGCTGGTAATAGGCACAACATAAAAAACGAGATTCCGGATCAAGTCCGGAATGACAAATAAGGGGGAGTCTAATTTTTTATCATTACGTCTTTCGTTTTTGGTTAAGTTGCTAACTGCCCCTCCACCTACGCTACAATACAAGCTTCGGCGGATAAACCTCATCCTATTAACCTCTCTGCAAACTCTTAGGGACTTACTACCCCAAACATCCCCATTGCGTAGAAGGTGTATGCGCCGTAGTACCAGAGTGAGTAGACACCCCATACTTTTTTACCCCTTGTTATTGAAAATAAACTTATTTTGTGGTAAAATTTAAATTGGAAATCCACTCTAATAAAAAATCCTCACCAGTAAAGGAGAAATTATGGAAAAAGTGTTAATATTTGATACTACCCTCAGGGATGGAGAACAATCTCCTGGGGCAAGTTTAACAAGTGAAGAGAAGATTAAGATTGCAGAACAACTTGAAAAACTTGGAGTAGACATAATAGAAGCTGGTTTTCCAATTACTTCCACAGATGATGCCAAAGCTGTTAGAATAATTAGTGAAAGAATAAAAAAACCAGTTATTTGTGCTCTTGCACGATGTGTAAATAAAGATATAGAAGCTGCAGTAAAGGCTCTTGAAAAAGCAACCAAGCCACGTTTACATATTTTCCTTGCTACTTCAGAGATACATAGAGAATACAAATTAAAAAAAGCAAAGGGTGAAATATTAAAAATTGCTGCAGAAAAGACCCGCTTTGCAAAAAAATTTATTGATGATATAGAATTTTCACCTGAAGACGCTTCAAGGACAGAACCAGAATTTCTTCTTGAATTTGCAAAAACCGTAGCAGGAGAAGGAGCAACCACTCTCAATATACCCGATACTGTTGGGTTTGCTACTCCTTACGAATACGCTACTCTAATAAAATTTCTTAAAGAACGATTACCATCAAAGATTGTTATTAGTGTCCACTGTCACAACGACCTTGGACTTGCGGTCGCAAACTCTCTTGCAGCAATAGCAAATGGAGCACGCCAGATAGAATGCACAATAAACGGAATTGGTGAGAGGGCTGGAAGTGCAGCTCTTGAAGAGATAGTAATGAACCTTGCCATAAAGAAAGGTTTCTATAACCTTGAAACAAATATAAATACAAAAGAAATCTATAGAACAAGCAGAATGGTTGCTTCTCTTACTGGTATTCCTGTCCAACCAAACAAAGCCATTGTTGGAGAAAATGCTTTTAGGCACGAGTCGGGAATTCATCAAGACGGTGTTTTAAAAAATAGAGAAACTTATGAAATAATGAGTTCTGAAACAATAGGTAAACCTGCTAGCGAACTTGTTCTTGGCAAACATTCAGGAAGGCACGCCTTGAAAGCCCGTTTAGAAACACTTGGGTTTTATTTAGAAGATTCACAACTTGACAAAGTATTTGAAAAATTTAAAAAACTTGCAGATAAAAAGAAAGATATTACAGATATTGATTTAATAGTCATCGCAGAGGAAGAAGAAACAAGAACAGGGGAACCCATATATACACTTGATTACTTTCATATCTTATCTGGTTCATCAACTATACCCAGTGCCACAGTAAGAATAAAAAAGGATGATAATGTGTTTGAAGATGCTTCAAGAGGAGACGGTCCTGTTGATGCTATATATAAAGCTATCGACAGAATAACAGGTATTACCCCAATTCTAAAAGATTATAAAATCTCTGCTATTACTGGCGGAAAAGATGCTCAAGGTGAAGTTATGGTTTCTTTAGAAATAGATTCTGTAAGAGTAGTCGATAAAGGTTTTAGCACCGATATTATAGAAGCAAGCGCTAAGGCGTACATCAATGCTATAAACAGATATTTAATGAGGAAATATTTTAAAAACAATATAAAGGAGTAGATTAAAATGGCTATGACCATAAGCGAAAAGATTATTGCTAACCATTCAGGCAAGGATATGGTTGAACCAGGCGAGTTTGTTGAAAGTAAGGTAGATATTGTTCTTGCTAATGATATAACTGCTCCTCTTGCTATTGAAGAGTTCCATAAGTTTGGTGCTAAAAATCTCTTCTGTCCAGAAAAGATAGTTCTTGTTCCAGACCATTTCACTCCTTGTAAAGATATTAGAAGCGCTGAAATGGTTAAGATACTTAGGGAATTTTCAAAAGAGTATGGAGCAAAATTTTACGAACTTGGAGAAGTAGGCATAGAACACGCTCTTTTACCAGAGAAAGGGCTAACCCTACCGGGAGATTTAATTGTTGGAGCAGACAGTCATACCTGCACCTATGGTGCGGTTGGTGCGTTTTCTACCGGAATGGGAAGCACTGATATTGCTGGTGCTATGGTTACTGGTACAGTATGGCTTAAAGTTCCCCCTACCCTCAAATTTCATTATTACGGTAAAAGAAATAAATATGTTGGAGGAAAAGACTTAATTTTATATACTATCGGAAAAATTGGAGTTGACGGAGCTGCATACAAATCTATGGAGTTTACTGGCGAAGTTATTGACAACTTACCTATGGACGATAGATTTACAATTTGTAATATGGCAATTGAAGCTGGCGCTAAAAATGGTATTATTCCTCCAGACGACATAACACAAAATTTTGTTACAAGCGTTACCTCAGAAACAAGGTTACCTTTTATTACAAGCGATACCAACGCTGAATACGAACAAATCATTAGTATCGATGTATCAAAAATTGAACCTCAAGTTGCAGCCCCACACCTGCCAAGCAATTCTAAGAATGTAATGTTTTATAAAAACACTAATATTGACCAAGCAGTTATAGGTTCTTGCACAAATGGTCGTATAAGCGACCTAAGAAGAGCCGCTTCTATATTTAACGGTCAAACTGTTGATTCTAATGTAAGATGTATTATCATTCCAGCCACTCCCAAAATATACAAACAAGCTGTTAAAGAAGGTCTCATATCTATTTTTCTGGAAGCAGGTTGTATAATCAGCCCACCCACCTGTGGTCCTTGTCTCGGTGGACATATGGGAGTTATTGGTAAAGGAGAAGTAGCTATTGCAACCACAAATAGAAATTTTATAGGACGAATGGGGCATATTGAAAGTTACGTTTATCTTTCTGGACCAGAAGTTGCGGCTGCTTCAGCTATTAAAGGACAAATATCTCACCCTGATGAAATCTAACCCTAAAATTATGGACATATACCCGCCACGGAGGAAAAATGAAAGTAATAGGAAAAGTCTGGAAATTTGGAGAACATATTAACACTGATGATATTATAGCAGCAAAATATCTTGACACAACAGATGGAAAAGAACTTGCATCTCATTGTATGGAAACATTTGGTGCAAATTTTCATAAAAAAGTATCTCATAATGATGTAATAGTAGCTGGTGAAAATTTTGGGTGCGGCTCAAGTAGAGAACACGCTCCTGTTGCAATAAAAAACTGTAACATCTCTGCTGTAATAGCAAAAAGTTTTGCTCGAATTTTTTTAAGAAACGCCATTAATATTGGTTTACCAGTTATAGAATTACCTGAATCAAAAGAAATAAATGAAAGCGATGAACTTGAAATAGATTTTGATAACGGAGTGATTAGAAACCTTACAAACAAAAAAGAATACAAGTTTAACAAATATCCTGAATTTTTACAGGAAATCATAAAAACAGGAGGGTTGATGAGATGGGTAGCTCAAAAAGAAAATATCGAATAGCAGTTATACCTGGCGATGGAATTGGTGAAGAAATAATTAGAGAAGGTTTAAAAGTGGTTGAAGCAGCTTCTGAAAGATATGGTTTTACTCTCGATACAGAAACATACGACTTTGGTGGAGAAAGATACCTTAAAACAGGTGAAACATTGCCTGAATCTGCTATAAATGAATTAAAACAGTTTGATTCTATATTCCTTGGAGCTGTTGGGCATCCTGATGTTGCTCCCGGAATTTTAGAAAAAGAAATTTTGTTGAAGATCAGATTTGAACTTGACCAGTATATTAACCTCAGACCAATAAAACTTTACCCAGGCGTTTGGCATCCTCTAAAAAATAAAGAACCAAAAGATATAGATTATATTGTTGTAAGAGAAAACACTGAAGGCGCATATAGCGGTATTGGAGGAAGTGTAAAGAAAGGTACTGACGATGAGATTGCTACTCAATTAGATGTTAATACAAAAAAAGGGGTCGAGAGATGTATCAGATACGCCTTTGAGTACGCAAGAAAAAGAAATCGTGCTAAAAATCTTACAGTTGTAGATAAAGCCAATGTTTTAACTTACGCAGGCGACCTCTGGAGAAGAACTGCAGGAGAAATAAAAAAAGAATTTACTGATATAAAACTTGATTTTGCTTTTGTTGATGCGACCTGTATGTGGATGATTAAAAATCCAGAATGGTTTGATGTAGTTGTTACAAACAATATGTTTGGCGATATCATTACCGACCTTGGTGCAATGACTCAAGGCGGGCTTGGTATTGCCGCCGGCGGTAACATCAACCCTAACGGTGTTAGTATGTTTGAACCGATCCACGGCTCTGCACCAAAATATACAGGAAAAAATGTGGCATGTCCCATAGCAACTATTTCTGCTGGCGGGATGATGCTTGAAATACTTGGTGAGGAAGAAGCAGCCCTTATGGTAGAAAAAGCGATTGTAAAAGCAACTGGAGAAAAACATATTAAGAGTCTTGAGGCTGGCAAAATGGGTATGGGAACCAATGAAGTCGGTGACTTGATTTCCAAATTTGTAAAAGAAATTAAAGATTAAAATAAGATAAAAAAAGGGCTGACTTTAAAATCAGCCCTTTTTTTTTTATTTAATGTTGGAATAAAATATTCTACGAAGGTCAAACCTTTGTAATTACCATATCAAAAGGTTATAAATTGCTTGACAAAATCGACGGTAATAGAGTAAACTAAAAACAAAGTACATTCTAATTTTAAACCTCTTGATTATAGCGTTCTTTAACTGAAATACTTAAAATAGTTTCGTTTGTATACTACTTATAGAAATTTAACAAACTGATTGTTAAAAACGGAAAGGGGGTGTATAAGTATGAGAAACAAAAAAAGTAGAGGGTTCACCCTTATAGAGTTGCTTGTTGTTATTGCTATTATAGGGATTTTGGCTTCTATGTTGTTACCAGCCCTCGACAGAGCAAGGGCAAGAGCACGGATGACAGCTTGTATGAATAACTTGAGGCAATTAGGTCTCGCTTTAAATATGTACGCTCAAGATTGGGGGGGATGGTTCCCTTACTATAATTTTGATGACACTCGCTGGGCTTCTGCATCAGGTTATGGACATTTTTCATCAAAAACCAACTGTTCTCTTGGACTTCTTGTAGGTATGCCTAACCCCGAAGAACCGTCTCTTGAAACCCCAAAATATGTATCAGATTACCGGCTCTTTATCTGCCCAGGAAATAAGAGCGGGTGGAAACCATCAACAAACCCTAAAGGCGCTCTATATAGGGATGTTTCGACTCGTTTAAGTGCAGACAAAACCCCAGAAG
>JALNXB010000090.1 GCA_023230585.1 bacterium | reverse complement strand
GTAATTTATCTTGCGAGCTTTACCCGCCGAAGCCTTGGCGTAGGAGGGGTTTCTTAACGTGGCAATCTCGCCGAAGGCGGAAAAGGAATGGGAATAAACAATAATAAGGATAAATACGAGGGTTGCCGCAGTCACACAAAGCATTCTTCGCAACGACACAAAACAGTAATAAAAAGTGAAGTATGTGTATTTATACAATTCTATTTTATAAAACTTAGACTTTTTTTGACTGGCACCTTACAGAATGATAAAATTGGAGTATGAAAAAAATATATAAATTTCTGATACTTTCTATTCTTTTTGTTGTCACTTCTAACGCAACAAGCGACCAGTCTTTAATTTTGAAACGAAATATTTTTTCTGCCCCTGTTCCACCCCCACCTCCAGCCCCAAAAGATATTGTTAAAACAAGTATTTTAAGACCAACACCGTTACCTGAACTGAGTAGTTTACTTGAACTTAGAGGAATTGTATATTTAAAAGAGAGTTATTCCCGTGCAATTATTTTTTTGAAGAAGAAGAATGAAGAACTGGTTTTTAGTGAAGGCGATTTTTTTGAAGAAGCAGAACTTGTATCTATTGAAGAAAACCAGGTTTTTTTCGATTATGACGGTAAGAAAACCTCTCTTAAACTTATACAACCAGATAAAGGGGGGCTTATTGAGGTTGTGCCTGGGGTAGGGGTGAATGTAAAGGTTAACCCTCAACAAATAAACACCCCTTATATACAGGAGAGTCAGCAGGCAATAAATTTTAACGAGCCGGTTAACGAGCCAATAGTTGTCCATTTTGATACTGCTGTTAGAGAGATGATGAACGAGCCAGAAACAATAAAGAACCTAAACATCTCCCCAAGTATACAAGATGGCAAGATAAATGGGTTCAAGGTTACCAATATCCCGCCAGATAGTCAACTTATCAAGTATGGACTTGAAAATGGCGATATTATTAAAAAAGTTAATGGTACTTTAATTGATAGCGTAGCAAGAGGGTATGCTGTATATAACCAGATAACAAGAGAACGTGCTGAAATTGTTACTGTAGAAATTTTAAGAAAAAATACACCTAGAACTTTTACTTTTAAACTCCGATGAAAGAAGCAATATTTTGGCAAAAAAACAATGGTAGTAAGGTAAAGTGTCTTTTATGTAACCATTTCTGTGTTTTAGGAAAAGAGCAGGTAGGTATTTGTGGTGTTAGACAAAATATAGATGGAGTTCTATATTCTCTTGTTTATGGAAACCTTGTAGCAGAAAATGTTGACCCTATAGAGAAGAAACCATTTTTCCATTTTTTACCCGGTTCTCTTTCCTATTCTATTGCTACTGCTGGGTGTAATTTTAGATGCGATTTTTGTCAGAACCATAATATATCACAGATTGTTTCAAAGAACGGTGTCCCTTATAGTGTTGCAACAACACCTGCAAAAGTTGTATCTAATGCCTTAAATTTTGGTTGCCAGTCTATCTCTTATACCTATACTGAACCAACAGTTTTTTTTGAGTTTGTTTTTGATACTGCAAAGGTAGCAAAAGATAAGGGGCTTAAAAATTGTTTTGTAACTAATGGTTATATGAACAAAGATGTAATTAAAGAGGTTTCTCCTTACCTTGATGCTGCAAATGTTGATTTGAAAGGCGATGAATTGTTTTATAAAAAAAAGTGTGGAGCAAAACGGAGTCCTGTTGTTGATAATATAAGATTTATGAAAGAGTTGGGTATATGGGTTGAGGTGACAACTCTTTTAATACCCGAATATAACGATTCAAAATCTCAGATTGAAGAACTTGCAGAAATAATAGCAGGTATTGATTCAAATATTCCTTGGCATATAAGCAGGTTTTTTCCGACATATAAAATGAGTAACCATTATCCTGAATCTATTGAAAAACTTGTTGAAGCAAGAAAGATAGGTATGGATAAGGGACTCAGGTATGTTTATACAGGTAATGCGCCAGGGGTTGAAGAAGACGGGACTTTCTGTTACTATTGTAAGAGTTGTTTAATTAGAAGGGATGGATACACCCTTGTTGAAAGTAGGGTTGTTGATAACAAGTGTAGTGTTTGTGGTAGCACCGTAGATGGTGTTTTTAACTAAAGGTGTGAAAAATGAAATTTAAAGCAGCCATAATAGAAAAGTTTAATGAAGGACCTAATATAAGAGAGTTTGAAATAGAACCTCTTAAAAAAGGGGAACTTCTTGTAAAGATTGAATCAGCTGGGGTATGTGGTTCGGATTTACATATTTTTTCCGGAAAAGACCCTCGAATTACTCTCCCTATGATACCCGGTCATGAAGGTGTTGGAGTTGTTGCAGATTTGAGAGATGATAGATATGATGTCAGAGGTAAACCTTTATGCGAAGGTGATAGGATAATTTGGGACAGAGGTATTGTTTGCGGAAAATGTAGATACTGTCTGATAGAAAAACGACCTTATCTTTGTGTTAATAGAAAAGTTTATGGTATAACTTTTGATATCAATGACGAGTCTTTCCCTAACGGATGTTATTCAGAGTATATTAAACTTTCTGAAGGAACAAATGTAATCAAAGTTAGTAAAGATATATCGCCCGAGGTTCTTGTTCCTGTTGGGTGCTCTGGGGCAACTTCTTTTCACGCTGTAGAAGAATCAGGATTGTGTGGAGGTGGAAATGTTCTTATACAGGGCCCAGGACCGTTGGGAATTTTTACGGCATTGTTCTGTAAAGAGCGTGGAGTTAAAAGGATTATTATGACGGGAAGTTCAAAAAGTAAAACTCGTATGGAACTTTCCATGAGTTTTGGGGTGAATCATCTGTTGTATAGAGATAAAATGACTCTTGAAGAACAGATAGATTGTGTAATGGATTTGACAGAAGGGGAAGGTGTGGATGCTGTTTTTGAGATGGCTGGAACTAAGAGTGC
Organism: bacterium; assembly: GCA_023230585.1. Taxonomy (NCBI): domain Bacteria; species bacterium. The sequence continues at coordinate 2,736 of JALNXB010000090.1, read as the reverse complement.
GGTTGAAGATGGGCAAGATTTTATCAAGTACGGAGGTGTATATGTAATTGCTGGGATATCTGTGCCTGTTGGAGGAGTTGGGATTAAGGTTTATGAAAATATTGTTAGGAAAAATGGAACTATAAAAGGTGCCTGGGTTAGTGATACATCTCACCTTGTGAAAACACTTGAAATTTTGGAAGAAAATAGATACCCTTTTGAGAAATTAGTTTCCAAAAAATTCCTTCTTAACCAAGCAAGAGAAGCTATTGAGAGCGTTGATGATAGGGATATATTAAAATCGGTGATTATGTTATGAAAATAGATACTATTTCTTGTGATGTTTTAGTGGTAGGCGCTGGAGGAGCGGGGCTTAAAACTGCCGTTACACTGCTAGAAAACTCAAAATCTTTAAAAGTTTCTATTGCGGTTAAAGGTCAGATTGGTAAATGCGGAGTTACAGCAAACGCTGTATCAGATAGAATGGCTTTCCATGCTACCTTACCTTACACTATGCCTAATGAGAAAGATAATTGGGTATACCATTCTAATGATATTTTTGAGATAGGGAGACTTGTAAGCGACCTACCTCTTGCCAAATATTTAGCCAAAGATTCAGCGGAAGCAATATCCTACCTTGATGGATTAGGTGTCCCTTTTGTTAAAGACGATAAAGGTAGATTAGTACAGTTCCTAACTGACGGCTCTGTGTACCCGAGAGCTTGTTATACTGGACCTTATACTGGGATAGATATTGAAAAATATCTTTTAAAAAGATTGATGAGATATAAACCTGATATACTTGAAAATTTTATGGTTATAGATATAGTAACCAACGAAGAGAAGGGTGTTGAGGGTGCTGTATGTGTTGATAAAGCAAATAAAATATATTTTGTTAAAACCAACTATATTGTTCTTGCAACCGGTGGAGCGGGAGCAATATATAAAAACAACTGTTATCCAAGCGGAATGACCGGCGACGGGTATGGCGCAGGTTTGCGTTGTGGAACTGAACTTGTTAATATGGAATTTATACAGTTTGGTATATGTAGCCGTAAACTTAATGTTGCTTGTTCAGGTAGTTTTATGAGAGCAATACCTCGAATTGTTAACCAAGAAAATAAGGAAGTGTTAAGGTCAATATATAATCAACCTAACGATATTTTTAGGGTCGTCTTTAGAAAAGGTGCAAGTTGGCCTGTATCTAATGAGGAAGAGAGTAAAATAATTGATATTATAGCTAACAGAGAAGAACCTCTTTTTCTTGATTATACAGAGAACCCTTTTGGATGGGAAGATTCAAATATTCCGCAAGATATAAAAGAGTGGTATACCGAAAGAGGGTTAAAACTTAATAAAGAAACACCTTTTCAAAGGCTAAAGTTTATTAATCCTGATATATACAACCATTTCTTAAGGCGTGGTATAGATTTATCTAAAGAAAAAGTTGAAATCTTTGGAGCAGCGCAACATTTTCAAGGTGGTATAAAAATAGATAGGTATGGAGAAAGTTCAGTAGAAGGACTTTTTGCTTGTGGGGAATCAGCAGGAGGGCAACACGGGGCTAATCGGCCAGGAGGTAACGCACTCCTTGATACACAGGTGTTTGGTCAACGGGTTGCTAAAGAAATTCTTAAAAGATTTTTAAATACACGTGGAAACAGAGCTGGTTTTCGGGTAAGAAAAGATTTTTTTGATAAATATATAGGGGATTTTTCTGAAACAAAATTAAAAGAGTTATTCTCATCTTTAAAAGAAAAGATGTCTTTATACGCATCTGTTGTGAGAGAAGAGAAGCAACTTGTTGAACTTGAAAAGTATTTGGTTTCATTAAAAGAGAGTATTTCACCTTCAAAAAATTTGAGGTTATATTTTGAGTTTTATAATGCGTTACTAACATCTATTTGTGTGGTAAAAGGGTGTCTTAAAAGAGAAGAATCAAGGGGGCCTCATTTATTCTGGAAAGGAGAAACTCTTGTTCCATCAGAAAAATCGTTCGACTATTTTTATTTTGTTAATAGTTTGAAACAAGATAAAATAAGAACCTCTAAAAGAAAAGTAAAAAAAAAGAATTAAAACCTATAAATCAATGACCCCTCGTTAAAAACGCGCGGGGTAAAGGAGAGAAAGATGAGATTCGGGATAGACAGAACAAGTATCACTCCAGATTGGCCAAGTTATATGGCTGGTTATGGAGCAAGAAAAGATTTGAGTGATGGAGTACATGACCCCTTAACGTTTACTTCTCTTATTTTGGAAGAAAAAGGTAAAAAAGTTTTTATTGGTGCTGTTGACCTTATTGGGCTTGGAAGGGGATTATCTTTAAAGTTGAGAGAAAATATTGCTAAAATTCTTGGCGTGAACTTATCTGATGTAATGATAAACTGTTCGCATACTCACGGTGGAATAAAATTAAGACCTTCCGATTATGAAGTAGACAATACTGCTCAGGACTCTGTAATAAAAAAGAATGTAGAACTCCTTGAAACAAAGGTTTATGCATCTGTAAAAAAAGCAATAGAAAAAATGGAGGAAGGAGAACTTTTTTATGGTGAGGGTATTACAACTGTTCCTATGAACAGACGGCTTTTGTATAAAGGTGTTGTTGAAAATATGCCTAACCCAGACGGTAAGGTTGATGATGCTTTGAAGGTTTTAAAGATTACAGACAAAAATGGTGATGTAGCGGCTGTTATTACAAGGGTTTCGTGTCATCCGGTAGCAACAGGAGCAAAACATCTTCTTACTGCTGACTAT
>JALNXB010000089.1 GCA_023230585.1 bacterium | reverse complement strand
CAGTTCAACTGAAAAAAGAGATTGTTCTTTTGCAGGGTAAACTATATAATATGGCTATAAAAAAACCTCTTTATAATAGAACAAAAGAGCTTAAAACTGAACCTACTTTTAAATAGAAATATTGATGAGGCAATGAAGGGCTCTTTAAATAGAAATATTAATGAGGCAACGGGGTATTTTATGCTTCTTTGGTACAAACGAATCTAAAAAAACAGATGGAAGTTTGTTTTTCCTTTACTGGTATTGTTTGGCGTTGTATAAAAGGTGTAAGCACGAACCTTCTTTAAGTTCGTCTTATATAATAAAAAAAATAGATTTTACAATTTGTAGAGATATGTGATAAATTTAACTAAAAATTCACCTGTAAGCCCTTATCATTTTTTATAGTATGACAGAGGGTATGTTTGCAGATATATTCTATACAAAGATTCTATGATAAACAGAAGAAGGTGTCTTGATATTAATAGTTAGGGGGGAATTTATGGTTAACAATGATAGTAAGGTACTACAAGAACTTGGGAAGATAATCAGAGATATTTCTGCTGACCCTGTGAATGAAGAGAGGAAATTATTATGGAAAAAACTCAACGGGTTAGAACAAACACGTCCTCTTATATTCATCTTTGAGGTTCCTTGGCATGAAATGAGCCACGAAAATGAACTTATTCCTTTATGTAAGGAGCCGTTTCTAAGGACCATAGAAATTTCCCTACGGCGAACTATATACCAGTGGCGCCATATGCAAGGAGATATGGTAGTAAAAAAAGAGATTGACTGTCCTTTGGCAATCAGCAACACTGGCATGGGAATAAAGGAGGATGTTGATATTTCCAAGACAGATGACTATAGTGACATAGTTTCCCGCCACTTTAAGATACAGATAAAAAGTGAAGAAGACCTTGATAAAATAAAGATGCCCATTGTAAGCCACAATGAGGATGAGTCAGAGAGAAGGTTTCAGTTGGTAAGCAATATATTTGACGGAATTCTTCCAGTACGAAAGACTGGTTTCAAGTGGACATCCATAGCGCCATGGGATGAATTGGTAAGATTTATGGGATTGCAGGAAATATTAATTGATATTGTTATGCGCCCTGATTATGTACATAAAGTTATAGAACGAATGACAAATTTTTACCTGTCAGCCCTTGAACAGTATCGTAAACTAAACCTCCTTGCTCTCAACAACGACAATACTTATCTTGGAGGTGGTCTTCAGTATACAGACCAGTTGCCACAGAAAGATTTTAATCCTTCAGAGGTAAAACCATCAGATATGTGGGGACGCACAATGTCCCAGATTTTCTCTGCTGTATCTCCAGCAATGCATGATGAGTTTGCACTTCAGTATGAACTTAAATATTTACGCCAGTTCGGTCTTACGTATTACGGTTGTTGCGAACCGTTACACAAGAAAATAGGTATCCTACGAAAAGTTCCTAACTTACGTAAGATATCTATGAGCCCATGGGTTGACATAGAAGAGGGCGCTGAAGCAATAGGGAGAGATTATGTTTATTCTATGAAACCAAATCCCGCATTTCTCGGAAAAGAAGTATGGGACTCTGCTCTGGTAAGGAAAGATTTGGAAGAAAATATGAAAAAGACCCGAAATTGCGTTACTGAAATAATACTTAAGGATATCAGTACAGTCCACTATCAACCCGAAAGACTCTGGGAGTGGGCTTCCATTGCGAAAGAAGTTGCATTAAACTGCTAAATGTTAAAATAGATACACGATATAAAAAGATTTACGAGGAATACTCTTTGTTTTACCGGCACCTTTTGCTTGTCCAGAGTATGCCTGAGGGGACTTGGAAGTTACAATTCTCTTGTATGTTCAAAAGAAGACCAACGTATTTTACATATCTATATTATGCCCTATTATTTCTTTGTACGTCTTATGTTACAAAAAACTATATCTTGAATTAAATTGTGGAATAGAATATTATTATAAGAGATAGAATGTGACAAAAAAATTGGTCATTAGAAAATTTATCAGCAATTAGGAGGATATATGGAAAGAATAAGCGGTTGGGAAAAATGGGATAAAAAGACCCAAAAAGAAGCAGTAGATTTTTGCGAACCATACAAACAATTCCTTTCTGAAAACAAGACAGAAAGACTTTTTGTAAAAAAATGTGTAAAAATAGTTGAAAAATTGGGTTATAAACCTCTTGAAAGTTATAAAAAATTGTCACAAGGGAGTAAGTTTTATAAAATCAACAAAGAAAAACTTTTAATGGTCGGAACTATAGGCAAGACCCCCTTAACAGATGGATGTCGACTTATTGTTGCTCATATAGATAGCCCAAGGTTGGACCTGAAGACAAGCCCCATTTACCAAGATGAAGAGTTTTGTATGTTTAAAACATATTATTATGGGGGAATTAAGAAATATCAGTGGTTAACTATACCTCTTGCCATATACGGAACGGTAGTATTTAAAAATGGCGAAAAAAAGGAGTTTGTGATAGGAGAAAGAGAGGATGACCCTGTTTTTACTATAACAGATATTTTACCACACCTTGGGAAAGAACAGATGAGCAAAGTCTTATCAGAGGCTTTTCCTGGAGAAAAACTTAATGTTGTTATAGGCAGTATTCCTGATAAAAAAAGTAAAAAAAACAAAGTTAAAAACAATATACTTAATATATTAAAATCAAAAGTGGGAATGTTAGAGGAAGACTTTTTTAGTAGCGAACTTCAGTTAGTGCCAGCCGGTAAATTGAGAGATGTTGGGTTTGATAAAAGTATGGTGCTTGGTTACGGTCAAGACGACAGAGTATGTTCTTACACCGCTTTCAAAGCCCATATAGATATTCCTACTCCTCAAAAAACATCTATATGTATGCTTGTAGACCAAGAAGAGATAGGGAGCCCTGGAGCAACTTCTGCAGCTTCTCTATTTTTTGAGTTTACAATTGAAGATATTATTGAAAGATCAGGCTTAAAACCTTCCAACTTTAAAAATGTTATCCAAAATTCACAAGCTATATCTGCTGATGTAGGAATACTTCTTGACCCAAACTTTAAAGAAGCATTTGAGCCTAGGAATGCTGCACGTATAGGTTGTGGAATTATACTGGAAAAAAACACTGGTAGAGCAAAAGGTGGGTGTATTGAACCTTCACCTGAATATCTTGCCTTTTTAAGAGACCTTTTTGAGAAGAACAATGTGCTCTGGCAGTCAGGTGAGATGGGAAAACTTGAACTTGGCGGCGGCGGGACAGTTGCAACGTTCTTTGCAAAATATAATATAGATACCATTGATTGTGGTACAGGTGTTCTCTCAATGCACGCTCCTTACGAATTAACAAGCAAAGCAGATATATATTCTACTTATCTTGCCTATAAGGCTTTTTACAAGTAAGTTATATATTTATGTTATAAAAAAGGCGGGTATTGATATTTTCCGTTTTAAAGTGATATTAAAACCTTAAATGTAGAGCCTTAGTTATTATTTTCTAATAGCCTTTGTTATATTGTATTTCACAACTTGTTCAATTTGTTCAATCTTATTAAAAACATTATACTACTAATACGCTGGCAATTAATTGCTTCTTTTTACAATAAAAGGAGGGTTATTTGAAAAATATAACGAGATATTTATTATCAGTTGTTTTATTGGTAGTTTTTTTCTTATGTAGTAATAAAATATATTCTGCAGAAAAGAAACAAGTAAAGCATAACCTTATCAAGAACCCTAATTTATCAATAATGAAAGAAGGTTCTCCTGAACATTGGAAATTAGGAGGAGAGGCAAGGATAGAATACGATTCGGAAGAAAAAGTAGCTAAGGTTTATACCAAACTCACCAACGATTATCTTTTACAGACATTATACCTTTCTTCTGGACATTATCTTTTAAGAGTTTTGGCTAAAACAGATTCTATGACAATATCTTTAAGAGCCCTGGGTAGAATGCCTATCAAAGTCTCCAAAGATTACGAATGGACAGAACTTCCTTTTTATTTAGACGGAGCAGAGGAATATAAACAGAGTGTAATGGTAGGGTTAAATATCCCCTCAACAGGAGGTGGAACTCAGGGAGATATTTTTACAGAAACAAAAATTAAAAAGATTGAATTGTTAAGATTGGGAGATACTGCTTTACCACGAAATTGGGGGACAACCATCCCAACCAACCCTTTACATAGACTGGAAACAATCAATAATAACCCTAATTGGGAAAGACCATGCAAGGTTGTTTTTAATGATTCATTTATCGGAACAGAACTTTGGCTTATGACGCAAGGTGGGCAGATTGACCTAATGTACGTCGGTTGGCCACATTTCAGTAATGATGGAAAATATGTTCAGGTTGCAGTTAGAACACCTGGACATTTCCTACGTACTGACGGTTCTTACAGATACAATCCGCCTTCTCAGACAGGAACTCTATCGTGGATAGGCAAAATGCTATGGCTTTTTCCTTGGGAACAAAAGCGGCTTCCAGAAGGAACCGATATATCAGATTGGATAATGTGGGGACAAAGAACTGCTCAACAGATAACTTTACATAACCTTGCTACAGAAGAAAAACATATACTTAACCTTCCCACTCGACCTGGTTGGCAGATTATTTCTGTACCATCTATCCACAGAGACTCAAGAGGACCTAATATAAACAGTATTGACCATGAAACTTTGGTATGGTATTCAGAAGACAAAAAATCTCTGGCAATTTCTAATGTTGATGGAGAAAACTTTAAAACAATACCCTTTAAGAGCATATCAAGAAGACCAGAAAACGACTTACCTTTACAAATACGCCCATTTTATCTTGTTCGAACATCTCAAAAATTTTATAATGCCATAGACAAAAACAGTACAAGATATTTTTTATATGATTTTAATCACGGCAAATCTATAAACGACCCTTACAACCCTTACCAAATATGGGCTTTATCTCTCAAGGAAAACGATAAAAGAGGACCTTTGAGAGTTATACCAAACCCAAACGTAAATATCCCTGAAGATATACCAGGAGGAACAGAACACTTTTTCTTCAATAAGAATACTGAATGCGGGTATCTTACTCTTGAAGATGGAACTGTTTTATATGAAAGTAGTCTCGGTTACCATAGTGGGTTTAGCGGAACTATAAGAGCACAGACAGGTATTGATGCTCAAGTACGTTTTATAGGAAGTTATCCAAGGATGGACCGTGTTTCCTGGCCACACGAGTTTAAACATAACAAGGATTTTGCAATAGTAGAGGCTTTTACGGAACCCTTTTGCCCCGTGGTAATGGTTGACTTAAGGTATGATACATTATGGACTCTTGTTATAACCAACTTTCACGATTATGCTGCAAGATACGCTCAACGTCCTATATATAGCGGTCGACCTGGGTTTGGCACATACCATAAACCTATGATTAGAACAGCGCCTACGCGAAGCCCTGATTTTACAAAAGTGCTCTACTGTTCTTCAATGTTGACAGGAAACGACCCAGAAAGACTTTTAGGAGACGCTTATATAGCAGTTGCGCGTTATCCTCAACCGCCTATAAATGTGCAGTTTAAGAGCAAACGGTTAGTTTGGGATAAACCTCAGTATAACGCAGAAATTATGGGTTACAATATCTATTATTCGAAAGAGAGCGGTAAAGGTAGTTGGACAAAACTTAACCCAAAACCTATAAGAGAGATGTT
>JALNXB010000088.1 GCA_023230585.1 bacterium | reverse complement strand
TGCTACTACAACTCAAGCAAGAATCGGGCTGTTAACAAAAGGTTCAAGCCTTTTGTTCTACTACTCTGAGCCTGTTGAACCCTTCGGAGACGCTCTTTGTGCAGAAGGGTAAGTTCTCAGAGTGCCCGATTGTGGCGTAGAAGATGTATGCGCCGTAGTACCAGAGTGAGTAGACACCACATACTTTTTTACCCCTTTAGTCAAGTTCTTGCAGATAGACTGATCTTTCTTCTCTTTCGCTTATATAGGCTGCTTCCATAAACTGCATCATTTCGAGTGTCTCTTCGGCTTCCACTGGAGGGATACCTGTCTTAAAGAACTCCAAGATAGCTTTAAGAAGTTGAGCAAAAAGAGGCACCTCAGTTGACATATCAACTCTTTTTGATTGTTTTTCTGTAAATAGAGTTACTCCAGAACCGCAAGCATACCCCCGAACCCCTCTCAAAGTGCCAATTCTACCATCGCTCCACACACCTGTTGCTAAATGTGTTGTCTCTGTCTTTTCACAGAACACCTTACTACAACCTCTACCCATAAAAGTGTAAAGAGCTTCCAATCCATGTATTCCATACCAGAACAAACCAGGATTAGTAATCTCAAGAGAAGCAGGACTTACTGCGTCTGCCCCCATAATTGTGCCAAATTCTTTATCTGCCTTCACCTGTAAAAAATTGTAGTCAAACCTAAGTGATGAAGAAGAAAACATAGGAGAGTTATTTTCTTTAGATAACCTGACTATCTCTTTAGCGTCAGCATAACTTGCAGCAAAAGGTTTGTCTATAAAAACAGGTTTTTTTGCTTTTAAGATAGGGGTAACTTCTTTTAAATGTCGTCTACCATCAAGACTTGTAAGTATGATAGCATCACACATAGAAATAAGTTCCTCAATTGTAGATACAATCTTGACGCCCCATTTCTCAGATAGTTCTTTTGTGTACCCTTCAACCCTTTCATAACTTGAAGGTAAATCTGGGCTAAATGTTGGGACACCAGCAATAATATTAATCCCTTTGACTTGTCCTGGGGATTCTTCTTTAGAATTCTTTGCAAATCTTATTACGTGGGATGTATCAAACCCTATCATTCCTACTTTAAAATTAGACATATCTTTCTCCTCTTACTCCTCTTACAGGGTAATTCTTGCCTGCTAACAACTCCTCCACTACGCTACACTTGACTAAGACGAAGGTCTAACCTCCGCAAAAAACGAGATTCCGGATCAAGTCCGGAATGACATACAGGGGGAGTGTCATCCTTTATCCCTACGTTTTTCGTTTTTGGTTCAGTTGCTAACTACTCCCCTCATCCTTGATCCCTCTCCCCCAAGGGGAGAAGGCAAAGAAGGTCATTCCTTTTCCGCCTTCGGCGAGATTGCCACGCCAAAAAACGCCCTCCTACGCCAAGGCTTTGGTGGATAAAGCTCGCAAGACAAACTACAAAAGACGGAATGGGGGGCGGTATTTCTTCTACACTCACAATACCGTCCTAACGCACCAATTTGTTATCCTGAACTTGTTTCAGGATCTCTCACTTAACCCACGTTGGTAGCAAGAAAAGCGAGATTCCGGATCAAGTCCGGAATGACATATAAGGGGGTGGCATCCTTTATCCCTACGTTTTTCGTTTTTGGTTCAGTTGCCTTCTCCCCTCATCCTTGATCCTTCTCCCTCCGAGGGGAGAAGGCAAAGATAGGGAAGGTGTATGCACCGTAGTACCAGAGTGAGTAGACACCACATACTTTTTTACCCTTTTAGTCAAGTTCTTGCAGATAGACTGGTCTTCCTTCTTTTTCGCTTATATAGGCTGCTTCCATAAACTGCATCATTTCGAGTGTCTCTTCGGCTTCCACAGGAGGGTTGCCTGTATTAAAAAACTGTACAATCTGGTTCAAAAGTTGTGCATAGTAGGGCACCTTACCTGTTGAGTTTACTCTCTTAAATTTCTTTTCGGCAAACAGTGTTACACCATAACCACAAGCGTAACCTCTTACACCTCTGACAGTTCCAATTCTACCGTTCTCCCATACTCCAGTAACAAAATGTGTTGACTCTGTCTTCTCACAGAACACCTTACTACAACCTCTACCCATAAAAGTATAAAGAACTTCCAGACCGTGTATACCATACCAGAATAGCCCTGGGTTAGTAACCTCAAGAGATGCTGGAGTTACAGCGTCAGCTCCCATAATTGCACCAAACTCTGTATCTGCTTTTGCTTCCATAACATCATAATCAAACCTAAGTGATGAAGAGGAGAACATAGGGCAGTTATTCTCTTTTGCTAACCTAACTATCTCCTTGGCGTCAGCATAATTTGCAGCCAAAGGTTTATCTATAAAAACAGGCTTTTTTGCTTGTAAAACAGGTGTAGCTTCTTTCAAATGTCTTCTGCCATCATTGCTTTCAAGAAGAATCACATCACACATAGAAATAAGTTCCTCAATTGTAGATACAAGTTTAACTCCCCATTTCTCTGTCATCTCTTTTTTGTACCCCTCAACCCTCTCATAACTTGAAGGTAAATCTGGGCTAAAAGTAGGAACACCTGCTATAATATCAAGCCCTTTGACCCTATGTGGTGAATCTTGTTTGGTAAGTTCTGAAAACCTTATAATATGAGATGTGTCAAACCCAATAATTCCTGCTTTTAAATCAGACATTTTTTCTCCTTTACCCGCCTATTTTAAGCGAGATTGTTGACCTCTTCAATGATTTCCTTTACAAGTTGAGAAACTATTATTTCTTCTTTATAAGTTCCTATTATAGTACCTTTTTTAAATAAAGCAAAACTACCTTTTCCTCCTGCAATACCTATATCTGCCTGTTTAGCTTCCCCTGGTCCGTTAACGCTGCAGCCCATCACCGCTATTTTGAGTTCTTTTATTTTGGGATAACCCTTTTTTAATCTTTTAACTTCTGCCTCTACCTTTGCCAATATTGATGGAAGAGCAACCTGAGTTCTTCCGCAGGTAGGGCAAGATACTATTTCAGTTTCAAACCTTCTTATCTCTGCAGACTGCAAAATCGCTTTACCAAACTCTATCTCTTTATATGATGGTTCCGAAAGAGAAACCCGTAGAGTATCACCAATACCTTCCAATAGAAGCGTTCCTATACCAAGTATAGATTTACTTTCTGCTAAATACCCTCTACCTGCTTCGGTAATGCCCAGATGTAAAGGATAATCGCATGCTTCTGATATTTTTCTGTAACACGTTATTGTTTCTTTAACCTGCGGAGTTTTAAGTGACAGAACTATATTGTTAAAATCTTTATCTTGAAAAAATTTCAGAGTATCCAGAGCAGAAGACACAAGGCTATCAGCAAGAGAACCTTTTAATTTCACCGACCCTGAATTTATACCTATCCTTATTGGGACCCCTGCATCTTTTGATTCTTGTATGATATTGTTGAGATGTTTTTTTTCCATATTATACGGATTGATTCTTATTTTATCGGCTCCTTTTCTGATTGATGAAATAGCAAACTCTGGAATGTAATGGATATCAGCCACAATAGGTACATCAAACTTTTTTTTCAAGATAGGGATAGAATCTGTATCTTCTTGTTTAAGAATGGCTATCCTTATAATTTCTGCCCCAGAGGAGACCATCTTTTTAAATTCTTTAAGGAGGTTCTTTATATCAGAAGTAGGAACTTTAGTCATCCCTTGAACAGTAATTGGGGAACCACCGCCAATAGAGATATTGCCAATATTGATTTTTTTAGTGATTTTTCTCATTTTAATATTTTTATAGTATCAACTACCTCGGTCGCGCTATGTTTTGTAATACTCTGACTATATCATTATATGTCACAAAAAGAGCAAGAAATAGTATACAGACCATCCCAATATACTGTATTATTTCAAGAGTTTTACGTTTAGGAACAAACCCAGTAACTTTCTCAAGAAAAATTCCAAACAGGTGACCTCCATCAAGTACTGGGAAAGGCATTAGGTTTATTACCCCAAGATTTATACTAATGAACGCCATAAAATATAAAAATTTCCCAAGCCCGTAATGGACTATTTCAGCCCCCCATTGAGCGATACCGATAGGTCCGGTCAAATTTTTTGCAGAAACTTGTCGAGTAAAAAGCATTTTCATTGCCATAAATATCCCGTATATCATCTTTTTAAACTCTTTACCTGCCCTAACTATAGACGCAAAAAGATTATATTTTTCTATTTTTTCCATAGGCGAAAGACCAAGAATAAAGACAGCTTTAGCAGAGGTATCTCCAGATTCAACATACGGGGCTGGCGCAACATTAAAAGAGAGAATTTCACCGTCACGGTTAACCTTTAAGAGTATGTTTGCGGTATTGTCTGCATCTATAGACTGCCTTATATTCATCAAAACATCAAACCATTCTTTACATACTTTTCCGTTTACCTCAAGAACCTCGTCTCCAACCATCAACCCAGAATTAGAAGCCGGTAGACCTTCCACAAAAGAACCTATCTTTGTACCCTCATATCCCGGCACACCCAACATAAAAACAGGTATTAAAAGCAACACCCCCAACAGAAGGTTGTTAAAAGAACCAGCCAATATAATTTGGGCTCTATGACCTGGACTTTTTCCCATATATTCCCATTTTTCCGATTTTTTAGTTTCATCATAATCGTCCCCTGCCATCTTTACAAATCCACCGAAAGGAAGTAGGCATATCTGGTATATCGTTTCACCTTTTTGCCAAGAAAAAAGTTTTGGTCCAAAACCGAGCGAAAACTTTTCCACTCTTACTCCAACCTTTTTTGCAAAAAGAAAGTGTCCTGCTTCATGAACAAGTATAATAACAGAAAACATCAACAGAACTGCTACAACAGATAGTATCATTTTATTTCTCCATAAGTTTATTCACTTTATTTTTAGCCCAAATATCTATTTCAAATATTTCTTTAATGGTAACATTTTCTTTATAAGAGTGGGTAGATAAAACCTGTTCAGTTATACTGATAATATCTTTAAACTGAATCTTTCCTTTAAGAAAACCTTCTACTGCTTCTTCGTTAGCGCTATTAAAGACTACTGGAAAAGAACCTTTTTTTTCTATTGCTTCGATTGCTAAAGAAAACCATTTTGCATTTCTATTTGCAGGCTCAAGAGTTAAACTACTGAACCTATTGAAATCAATTTTTTCCCATTTTGATGTCTGTCTATTAGGGTAATCCATTATAAAAGTTATAGGATATTTCATATCTGGCATTGAAAAGATACCTTTAATAGTCCCGTCTAACAGTTCAACCATACCGTGTATAAGAGCTTCAGGGTGTATAAGAACATTTAGTTTTTCTGGTGATATAGAAAACAAGTAGTGGGCTTCTATCAACTCAAACGCTTTGTTAAACATTGTAGCAGAATCTACCGTGATTTTTTTTCCCATATTCCACACAGGATGAGAAAGGACCTGTTCTACCGTTGGGTTATCGATGTTTTTACCTCTAAACGGTCCGCCCGAAGCAGTAAGATAAATATTGCTAACATTATTTTCATCTTCGCCCATAAGTGCTTGGAATATTGCGTTATGCTCGCTATCTATAGGTAGGATTTCCCCATTATGTTTTTTTATAAGTTCATTTACAATAGGTCCAGCAGTTACCATAATTTCTTTTGTAGCCAGACCAACCTTTTGTCCTTTTTTTATTGAATATATAAAAGCGTTGAGAGTGCTAATGCCCGGTATCGCATATACAACTAAATCTATATTATCAACTGAAACAAGTTCTTCAAGACCGTCTTCGCCGTAAAAAAACTTTGTACTTTTGAACCTGTTTTCATAGCCGTTATCTATATCTTGAATATAAGCAAATTCTGGCTTGAACTCTTGTATCTGTTCAGCAAACATATCTTTATTGTTACGGCAAGCAATGCCTAAAACTTTCCATTCAGAAGCCCGTTCTTTGACT
>JALNXB010000087.1 GCA_023230585.1 bacterium | reverse complement strand
TTCCGGATCAAGTCCGGAATGACAATCTTTCCTTATTTGCCTCTCCTCTGGGGGAGAGGATGCAAGGTGAGGGGGTCTTTTTTCTTTATGTTTCGCTTTTATTTTTTCGTCTTCCGCTTTTCCTTGCTATTGTTCCTTCCCATTCCTTTTCCGCCTTCGGCGAGATTGCACGTTGAGAAACACTCGCAATAACAAGCAAAAAGCAAACCCCCCCCTCCACCTGCGCCAAGGTATACCTGCCGAAGCTTGTATTGTAGCGTAGGTTGGCTTCGGCGGACAAGCCTCTTCCCATTAACCCTTTGCAAACCTCTGAGGACCAACCATCCCAATCACTTCTAAGGGGAAAAGGCAAAGAGAAGGAGTGAGTAAATAACACCACATACTTTTTTCCCTCTACTATTGTATGCCTTGTAAAAACGGAACGTGTTAAATATACATTACATTTCTTCTTGGAGTAAAACCAACAACCCGATTTATTAACATTTCGCTTCCAACAAAGCCATCAACTTTAAATGATTTAATAATTTTACTTAACTCTTCAGGAAGATAGTTTCCAGAGAGTAGTTTGAAGGTAACACCGTTCAATTCAACTTCAACTGTATATGTATCTGTTTCAAATTTACCGTAAGTTGGAAAAAAATCTGTAAATTTACCCACATAAGGAAAATCAACTATAGAATTATTCAGAAAGAAGGAAATTTGAGCACCCGTATCAAATAACATTGTGTATTCTTTATTGGCTATACTGGCTGTGAATGCTGGAACATTCATAATATTTGATAACCTCACCTCTTTTCCTGTATATTCCAACTCGTTTTTTGAAATGGTGAGTTGATTTTTACCAATATCTATAATATGGTCAAACTTACCAATCACATCCATTCCAATTAATCCGACACAATTAACACCAACGTGTTTAACGATAGTTTCAGTACCGAAAGACCCTATAGGAATAGGAAAATTCGAGGGAAGTTGAAATTTGATGCCATCAATAGAGATGTTTTCTTTATCTCCGAAACTATAAGGTGAACCTGTATCAAACAACCATAAATTTCCATCTAATTCAACAAATGGATGCTTTTCTTTTAAATAGATAGGAAGTATCATAAAATTTGTCTCCTTTAATAGTAGGTGATGCTTGTTATAATGCTTTTAACTTTGTAAAACATAGTCGCCCGAAAACTACTTGAAGTAGTAATTATTCCTCCTGTTTTTTTCACCTCCTCTGCTTTTTTACCTGTTGCTTTAACTTCTTTTTTTTCTTTAGACATAAGAACCTCCTTTTTCGCCTTGGTAGATTGTCCCCAACCTTTTTGCAAACCCCCGCGGATTACTCCGCAAACCTCGGGGGATTGCTTTATCTTCCTCTCAATACGAAAGGGTTAAATATACATTACATTTCTTCTTGGAGCAAAACCGACAACCCGGTTTATTAACATCTCGTTTCCAATAACTCCGCTGGCTCCTAAAAACTGGATGCCTGCACTAAGAAATAAAGGAAGTTCACTTCCACAAATAAGTTGTAAGACAATCTCGTTTAACTTAACTTCTACTTTATAGGTATCTGTTTCAAACTCACCTTGAAGTGGATTAAAGTCTTTAAACTTTTCCACGAAAGGAAAGTTAACGATAGAATCATCCAGAAAGAAGGAAATCTGTGCACCCGTATCAAACAACATCTTATATTCTTTGTTAGCTATATTGGCGTTGATTGTTGTAAAGCCCATAAAAGAGGATAACTTAACTTCTTGTCCTGTATATTTCAATTCGTTTTCCGAAATAGTAAGTTGATTTTTATCAATATCTATAATATGGTCAAACTTACCAAGTACGTCCATTCCAAGTAACCCAACGCACTTAACACCAACTTGTTTAGAAATCATTTCAGCATCAAAAGCCCCCATAGGAGTTGGTAAACTCGAGGGAAGTTGAAATTTTTTACTATCAATAGAAATGTTTTCTGTTTCTGTGAAACTGTGACTCGCTCCCGTATCAAACAAAAATAAATTTCCGTCCAATTCAATAAATAGATGCTTATTTTTTAAATAGATAGGCAGTATCATAAAATTTGCCTCCTTTAATAGTAGGTGATGCTTGTTATAATGCTTTTAACTTTGTAAAACATAGTCGCCCGAAAACTTTTTGATATCTCACCTCCTATTGGTATTGGCGACGTAAAACTTTGTTATTAGATATTGCGTAAGTCAATTTTATCTTTTGAAATTATTAATAAATCATTGTCGGTTGCTATTGTGTCCAACCATTTTTGATAAAATTTATCCTCAGCCATATCTGTAATATCTACCTTGTTAGGGTTGTTGAAGAAGACCTTCCCGTCTTTAAATTCATTAATGACTATAGCATGAGGAGCTATTCCCCAATTGACAGTAGGGATTACTACTCCTGCTTTTTTTGCTACTATCTTTAGCGGAAGGTCTTTATATTCATATCCGTATTCTTCTTTCCAGTTTTCTCTCCATTCCACTAAATTGATTTTATCTGCTAAATTGTTACATCTTTCTCTCTGACCTTTAATCCAATCTTCTATTTCTTGCCTTGTTTTTTGAGTGCTATTAGCTATGTGAATATAACTTGCTTCAAGTAGCACATTAGGGTTTCTTGAAATAAAAATTACATTAAGCCCTTCTTCTGCAGCCACAGCACAGTTACCCCAAGGAACAGAAAAAAATGTAGGTCCAATGGTCGGCACCATTTTGTGTAATTTGTCCAATGTTAGGTCTATTCCGTAATAAGCTAAAGCCATTTGTATTGCTACAACCTGACAATTTTCGTGAGCATCGTTTTCTTTGTGAAGAGATGGAATATTCATTTCTACTGCCTCCTGAATTGCTCCTGTTGGTTCTATTGTTCTTTGTTGAGAGATTCCTAACATCTCTAATGATATTGCCATTGTTTCTACTGCTTTGCCTGCAAGCACCATTGCAGATATAGCGGTATCTGCTGATTTTATTGTCTTAAGAGCGTGTTTTGTTGTTTCTAATGCTTTAGTCCATAATTTCTTTGATGGTTCTATCCTTGCTGAGGTTATTGCTTTTTCCGCTTCCCTTACTGTCATTACGGCATTACTTGCTGCTCTTTCTGTTGAATTGGCTGTTTTCATTGCATCTCCCATCGCTTTTGTTGCAATGTCTTTTAACTCAGGTATTATCTCTACAGCCAGAATTGCTGTTGTCGCTTCCTTTAATGCCTCTGTTGTTTCTTTTACTGTTTTTTTCATTTCCTCTGCTTTCATAACTGCTACCCATTCTGGAAAGTACGCTGCTGGTGCTATAGGCGGTGGTGTAGCAGCGGTTGCAGGTCCACCTCCACCTTCTTCTGCTCTTCTTACCTTTTTTTCTGTTATAGTTACTAGCTCTTCTATCGCCTTTACTGCTTCTTCTGACCTTTTTGCTACCTCCTCTGTCTTTATAACTACTACCTTTACTGCCTCCCTTACTTTTAACATAATTCCCCCTTTCTTTAATTTATTTGTATCCGTATAGAAACTATCATTACGTTAGCAAGATTAATTTTAAAGCGGTTGTTATAGTTTTTTACCATACTTTTTATTACTATATTTTTAAAACTAAGACATTTGTTGCTTCATCTCTTTTGTTAGAAAATTTTATATCAGAAAAGCCTAATTGTTCCATCATAATTTAGTATTTCATCGAATGTTATATTGCTACCAGGCCGTCCAGTGGGATTAAGTCTTTGTAATGTTATCGGCGCATCCTCTTCGTCTATAACTTTACCTAAAAGCATCGGTTGCCATCCTTGTCGTGTCAACCAGTATTTGTCAGTGTCATCTTTTTTTATTGCATTATGTTTGCCTCTCAGTGCAAATTTATCAACTTCTTCATTATTTTCCCCTTTGCTTATATATATAACATCCAATTCTTGAGGAATTAGATAATACTTTTTTTCTTTCTCCTCATAATAAAAACTTGGTGGTA
Source organism: bacterium (assembly GCA_023230585.1). Lineage (NCBI taxonomy): Bacteria > bacterium. Next base: position 2,068 of record JALNXB010000087.1, on the reverse strand, counting down.
GAGGTACATACTTCATTTTTGAAGTGATATCGAGACGTTTCATATCAAGATATTTTTGTCTCTTCTTCATTAGTTCTGTAGAAACTATGAAAAGATCACAGTGTCTGGTTAACACCATCTTTGTTTTTTTTCCACTCCATATATAAAAGCTTGGATGTATATCACACTTTGCAGCTAATAAGCAACCAATTTCCAGCCCTATACCATATTTTGAAAATACAGTTTTTACAAAATCTCTCCACTTTTGTAAACTAGCGTCTTTTCGGTAAATAATAACGCCAAGAAATTTTTCATACCAGAAAACGTATTGAATTTTTTCAATTGTTATGCCAAAAAATTTCAAGTCATCATCTCTTTTCTCATATAACGTTATTTGATCTAATTCTTCAAATGTCATATCGGATAAAGCGTGGACGATTTTCCCATATTGCTCATCATTTTCAAACTTCTTGTGATATTCATATAGAGACTGTAATACTTCAATTTCTTTTTTATCCATATTATGAAACATCTGCAAGGATGTTCCCCATTTTATTGTGCCTAAATAAGATTCTCGAAAAAAACCTTCTGGCTCTGTCCCCTTCATAAAATTTCCAGTCAATGTTGTTTGTAGCATTTTCAAAATTTGAGTGTCAAATCCCCACCATTCGTATGTGTCAAACGCTATATCAAGAGGAGTAATGCCTTTATTGTTCTGGGCATTTACTATTGCTCCCGACTCTATCAATAGTTTAGCAATTTCTGCATGCCCTTCTCTAACTGCCAAATGCAAAGGTGTTTCCCCATAATTGTTCTCTATATTAATATCTGCACCTTTATCTATTAGAAGTTTACCAATATCTGTATATCCTCTACTTGCTGCTAAATGTAACGGTGTTATTTCCCCATTATTCTTAGCGTTAATCTCCGCACTTTTGTTTATCAGCAGTTCAGCAACTTCTTTCTTTTCCATACGGACTGCTATATGTAAAAATGTATCTCCTGTATCATTTCTGATATTAACGTCTTTTTTCTCAGCTAATAGTTTTTTTACTGTCTCTAAATCGTTTTTTCTTATTGTTTCTCGCACATCCATATAGCCCCCCTTTAAATTCATAGCATTATGTTTACTAATACAAACTATACACGGTGCCAAAGAATCTATTGATTGATATCCTCTTTCTTGCCTGTTTTGATGCTCGTAACAGTAGAAATTAGAATATGCCAACCGATTACTCCTCCTATTGCTAAAAACATCAAAACTTGTTTCCAATCAAGACTATTGACAAATAGTTGCAAGCCTTCTTTCCACTGCCGTCTGTAAACAAGGTCAGGATGTAGAACAACTGACTCTACTATAGATTTAAAAACTGGCTCATAAATTACATAATCTTTTTCTAAGCAAGTTGCAGATATTCTAATCCACCCTTTTTGTGTTAAGATTATTCCATAAAGATTAGATAGTTTACCGGTTTTTCTGCTTGTAGATTCCTCTTGTCTCCATACTATGTGAAGTTTTCTGTCATAATAGATTTTTTTTAAACAACTCTCCAAAATGGTGGGACTGAAATCTTGTTCTATTTTATCCACACTTAAAGATATTTCTTTTAATGAATCATACACTTCTTTCTCTTTAATGCGACCTGAATGTTTTATCTCCACCAGAAGAAACGGATGTTTAAACCATGCATCTGAATCAGATTTTAATTGAAAAGCGTAGTTATAACGTAATGTTGAAAAACCTGGCTCGTGTATTAGATGTTGCATAGTTTGGAAATCCAGAATATCTCTTGGTATCTCTACCCATCCGTCAGGTAATGATATTGAAAAATCACCGTTTTTTACCAGTATCTTTCCATAAGATATTTGTATATTAACAAATGTAAAGCAACATAAAATAAATATAAAGGTTTTAATTTTCATAAGCCCCCTTTATCTGTTTAAGAATCGTATTCACCATAGTAGCCCACGTTTCCACTTATTAAACAAATTTTCTTCTCTGTAAATGTTTATGACATACTTGCAAAACATCTTTCCAATATCTCCTTGTTTATAGAAAGATTTCCAGGAGGAAGATTGCCTATTTCCA
>JALNXB010000086.1 GCA_023230585.1 bacterium | reverse complement strand
TACCCTAAAACTTTCGTTAGGAAAGTCTGATGTTTCCTGCTCTCTAAGAAGAGTAGTGTAAATATCAGTTGCTTTACGATACTGCCGTCTCGCCCTGTATGTATCTCCTGTGTAAAGACGGGCTTTGAGTATATGGTGCTCTAAGGCACCTTCTTTACTTATAATCTGTTGATACAATTGTCGTGCTTTATTGTAATTTTTCTGCTCAATATATACTTCCGCCTCTCTAAATAGTCCATATATATGATAGTATTTGGTGAGTCCTGGGGTAGTGAAAATTTGGTTGAATGTTTTGTGTGTGTTTGCATAATCCTTCTGTAGGCGGTAACTTTCTGCAATATTGAAAAGAGCCAGAGGTATGCTGTAATCTACCTCCTTTAGTTCCTTTATTTTCTCGTATTCCTTACGTGCTTCTGTATAATTGCCTTTTTGCAAGAAAACATCAGCTCTCCCAAAAATATCTTCAATGAATGTTTTGCCCATACTTCTCTTTAAACGTTTTTCTACTTCGTTTGCTTTTAATGTAGCCTCTTTTTTTTCTTCTTCTGTGTTTGCAAGTTTAACTGCTTCAGTATAAGCCTTGAGAGCATTCGAAAAATCTCCTTCTGCTTCCTGTCTGCCTGCATTTAGGGAAGCATCCTGATAGTTTTTCCATTCGGGGGTTTGTATATGTGTTATATGTGCATAATCCACAAAAGCACCAGTTCTGCTTATTAACGCAACCTTTACTGCATTAATTCTTTTATTCGCAACTTTTTTAGGTATGGTTATATTTCCTTCAATCTTAGTCCATTCAGTGCCAGTTTTTTTCGTTACCACAGTCAGTTGGGCGGGTGCAGTTAAGCGCCCTTGTTTATTAAGTTCATAAGCGTAAATCTGTACGCTTACATCTTTTCTTTCGGGGTCTTTTGCGTAAAAACTTATGATCAACTGGTCATCCTCGGCAACGTATATGAGATTGTTTGTCACAAGATGCCCCTTTATATAAGCATATCTTTTGCCTTTGTAGGCATCTGTAGGGTTTTCTATAATCTTAAACTCTTTTGTATATGCAGTAGTTCCGCTGGGGTTAAGTCTCCATCCTGTAGGAAACCCTTCTGGCTCTGGCAGAGCGAAGCATAATGTGCCAAGAAGCGTGTAAAGAAAGAATATTACTATTCCTTGTAGTGTCCAATTTGTTTTCATAGTAACTCCTGTATTAAAAGAAAGGTTTGTTCATAAGTTTGTTAATTTTATTAAGATGGGTCTTAACTTTTATAGTTTTAGGGTTCTTTTTAGTCACGAAAAATCTTAACAAGTTTGTAAGGTAATGGGAGTATATAAAATTATTTGTAAATATTCAGTAAACCCCGTCTTGCCTATTGGGAACTTGTCTGCATAAATCTTTTGTGCATACGAAAACTTGTTTGCACTATACAAACAAGGTGAGATTCACTCAAATTTTTAGTAAATATTAGCAAGCCATCCCCACATTGTCTCTCCCCTTCACAAAAACTATCAGGACAAGCCCTTAGGCTTGTCCTGAGTACCTCCGAGTGAAATGCTCCATATTCTCTCCGCCCACTATACTATTCTGACCGCCCCATTTTACCATCCTGAACTTGTTTCAGGATCACTAACCTAACCCACGTCGATAGTAGGCACAGCGTAAAAACGAGATTCCGGTTCAAGTCCGGAATGACATACAAGGGCAACCCCATTCTTTATCATTACGTCTTCCGTTTTTGGTTAGGTTGCTAACTACCCCCCCCCTCATCCTTTCTTGCCCTACGGGCTTCAGTCAGCGGGCTTACCAACTCGCCCTTTGTGCTATACAGTGCTCATTATTCTTCGCACCAGCACTCTTCCCCTCCCTCACTAAAACTTCGGGAGAAGCCCAAGGGTAGAAGGCAAAAACGAGAGTGAGCAAATAACACCCATACTTTTTGCCCTTTTTTTGTGTCTTTATGTATAATAAAACCCTATTCCCACGTTAGTTTTATAGGAGCCTTGTTACCAAGTTTTACCCACCAGTGTTTGGAAGTATAATGTTTTTTTACTGCTTCAACAAATCTGCTGGTAGTTACAGATTCAACATGACCATCTAAAAATAGGGCATTCATTAGATTTGCATGTCTAAAATGTGTTACGCTATAGAGACTCGGCGCATCAGCACCACCTGGTCCAAAATTTTCGAACTGATGGTTAAACATTTTCATTTCAGGGGTATAGTATGTACTGGCAAGAGATTCTGCAAATAAGATGAAATCTGATTGGTTATTAAGTATAAGTTTTGGTCTAAACCACCCTTCAGAATTTACAAAAGTTCCAGTACCATCACGGGCGTATGTTGCCTGACCAAGGATTGGGTCAGGGGTATAAGGTAAAGCAGACGGGCATGAGATAACTTCAGAAGAAATATAACCGCGTAAATCGCCGAACATTCCATCGTAATACAGTTGTCCTGCTGGAACCAGAGTGCTTTGTAGCCGTAAGTTTACAATTCCTGCCCAGTCATCTGAATACAAAAGCACACCAATACCTATCTGCTTAAGGTTGTTCATACAAGTTGCAGATTTTGCTCTTGCCCTTGCTTTTGAGAGGGCTGGGAGTAGCATAGCCGCCAGTATGGCTATGATTGCTATTACTACAAGGAGTTCTATCAATGTGAAACCTCTACTACTTTTTCTTTTCATCTTTTTTCACCTCTCTTTACCCCTCTTATTTTTTATATAGTTGGGATTATTTTGTTACCGTTAAACAATTTTCACTGTTTTATTATTTCGCTATCAGTATGTATGATTTAGGTTTACCAGTCTTCCTTCATGAGGAGCGTGAAGGAAACAGTTAGGAACGTCTTTCTGATCAAGCATGCGATAAGCATCTAAATCTGTTGCAGCTGGAACAAATTCTGTCCCTATCCATTTTGCATTACCTCCTACGTACAGTACGTTTAAGCCGTCCCATCCGTGATTATGTTTCTTGTAAACCCTTAGTCTGGCAGACGATTTAACTTCCCAAGTTGAAGTACCGCCATAGTGTCCGCTGGTAATCTTTTTGCGGTCAGCCATTATGACTGTATCAGGATGAGTCTGTAAGTTTAGCCCGTAGGCGTATGCATACGAACATGTACCCTGTCCTTGAGTACCAGCGTGCCCCCATAACATTCCGGGTACAACTCTGTTATACGGATTAGTTGCTTCTGTGTTAGGGTTGTCATAGGTACTTGGACAGCAGAATATGCTACAGTCTTTCACGTAGGCTGGGGTTTCAAGGTCATCTGATGTGGGGTCTATCTGCCCGGTAAGAAGTGCCAGAGAAACGTTTGGGTTTGATGCCTCTGTTGTATGGTAACATGTTGGAAAGTACTGGTTCCAGTCTTGGGCATATATGTGAAGTATAAGCCCTATCTGTTTGAGGTTGGCGATACAAACTCCCCTTCTTGCCCGCTCCCTTGCTTTTGCTAAAGCGGGTAGAAGCATTGCGGCAAGTATGGCTATGATTGCTATTACTACAAGGAGTTCTATTAACGTGAAGCCTTTATTTTTTTTCATTTTTTTTCACCTCCTTTTACTTTTAATAATTTTATACAATTCACGCATTCCCAAAGAATTTATAGCATAGTTTTTATTTGTTGTCAATCTTAATAAACCCTGCATTTTCAATTTTCCAGATAGAACCTCCTGTTGGAACCCATGCAAACCATCCGTCACGTTTGGAAATGCCTATATTAAAAGCCAGTTTTTCAACTTCCTCAGGGTTAATACCTATTTTTGAAATAGGTATTTTTATCTCAGAGGTCCATATCCGATTCTCTTCATCCTGTATATCAGCCTTACATTCAACGGATTCAATGAAATCTTTGACTTTTTCTTCAGGCATTCCAAAAAGATTGTTCAGTTTAAATTCTCCCCTAAAATTGCCGCTTATAGAATAGATAGGACCCGAAGTTACCATATCGTATTGCCACCATCCGTGGCTGTGAGCGCCCTGTTGGCTTTCTATTGCTACCTCAAACGAAGGAATATGGTTTTTCATTGCTGGGGGCATATCGCTCTTATAAGGATCAGGCTCATGCTTTATCCCAATATATAGATAATTCTTGTCGTAAAAAAGCCATGCGTAACTCTTTGCTCCTTTGACTCTTTTGCCTGTATGGTGGTTCTCGATTACCATTGAGTTTTTTATATCCAGTTCTCCCCACTCTTTTTTGTCAAGTTTGCCGTCTATTGTAATAACCGATTTTCTGGGACGGATATTGTATATAGGAGGAGGGTCGACTATCCTTCCTGATGAAGCGGAGGCTGCCCAAGCAGGTTTTTTGTAATAGTATTTGCCTATTTCTTTTTTTTCTCTATTTACAGGCCAACTTGCTCGAAGTTCATCTTTATAAACACCAATATATTCCATTTCTGGTAGAGGTTCAAATCCTGTAAGTCCATAAATGGGGGAGCCTTGCCTTATATCAAGATCGGTGTTGTTGCTGTCAAGGAAAAGTGGGTTTTCAAGTGTGATATTATTTTTAAAATCAATATCGTCTCTTACTCCTCCAAAAGTCATAAACCTTCCCGCTGTATTAATGTTCCGTTTTACAGTTATCCCTTTTGCCCATCCCACTGGCGTTTTGTCATAAAGGGTGGTAACCAATTGAGGATACCTATAACTCCAAGGGGGCTGTTTGTAGCCGACGACCTTGAGCCGTTCTTCCGCAAGTTTGGATATTCTGGAGGGGATAGGTTCTCCTTTAGGATTATTGAACAGAGTCCACATATTGTTCAGTTGTATGGCATGGTCGGCATCCACAAATATATTGTTTTCTATCCTGTTATCTGGACCTGGGAAAAGGATACTTCTGGGTACCTTATAAAAAATGTTGTTTTCCATAACAATGCCGCTGTTGATACAGTCTAGCACGAGTCCGAAACATTGCTGTTGGTAGTTGGGAGAGGAGTTGGAACTTATGTGGTGGAATAGATTACCTCTTATAACGGTGCCTCGACTCATCATATACCACGGCTCGCCGTATACATAAATTGCGCCGAGTTCTTTTCCTGTGTGGAGAACGTCGTGCATTTCATTGAATTCTATGATATGGTCGTTGGCGTTAAAACATATTGCCTGCATAGGGGAATCATTTATGAGGTTATGAGATACCACCTGCCCGATTCCATCAATGTTTACCGCCTGCCTGTATCCGTAGTCAAACCTGTTGAAACGGTATATGTGGTTGTTTTCAACTGTATGTCTTGCAGGAATAAGTTCCCTTCTGCCCGGGGTAATCTGGTGGTTGCCTATTATAGGGTTAGTATTGAGGGATATGCCTCCTTCTCCCGTATCGTATATGTCGCAACCTATAACTTTATGTTCCCATCCGCTTCCTATTTTTACTGCCCATTGTCCTGTGTTGCGAATAATGCTCTTTGTTATGATGTTGTTCCTTCCTCCTTCCATTGTTACGGCATCTTGTCTTGTAACTTCTAAGGTGAGTCCATAAAGAACTATATTGGATGTATCTTCTATTTTTAATAAAGGTGAGTTTAACGTAGAAACTATCATTTCGCTGTTTTGTACCTTCTCGGGAGGATATAGGTATAGTTTACCCGTATACCTGTCAAGGTACCATTCTCCTGGAGAATCAAGTTCGCTAAGTAGGTTGTAAGCATAGTAAGGCATATTTTTCAATATCTGGATTTTGTAACGACTTGAATAATATCCCGTAGAAGACCATCTTGTGTCAGGTTCAAGAAAAATGTTTTTTGCTGTGCTGTCAATAAATTTTATTTTCGTGTGAGTATTGGCGTAAGGAACTGACCAGTAACCGTTTAACCATGCATCTTTTTCTTCTGTCCATCTTTCTGGTCTGTCGCCTGTGTACGTGAAACCTCCCAGCTGGTATAGTCCTCTACCCTTTACTTCCCCAACAGGTTTTATGTCTGCAACTTTGAGCCAGCCTTCGTTGGGCCAGCGCGCAAGCGGCATTGCTCTGCCGTTGAAAAAGAGTTCGAGTGCGGCGGGATTTGCTTTACCGTGTCCACCTCGGTTGAGCAGTTGCCCGTAATCTGTGATACCTGCTTCTTTAAGGTTGGCAACCCATATTTTATCTTTTGCTTCCTTCGGTAGGCGGTTTAATATGTTTGGGTCATTAAGAGGTTTAAAGTTTGTTATCTGTTTGCCTCCTATAATACG
>JALNXB010000085.1 GCA_023230585.1 bacterium | reverse complement strand
CCTGTTAAACCCTTCGGAGACGTCCTTTGTGCAGAAGGGAGAGTTCTCAGAGTGCCCGATTGTTAAGTAGAAGGTGTATGCGCCGTAGTACCAGAGTGAGTAAACACCCCATACTTTTTTCCCTTTATCCTATATCTTTTAAGAAATTTTCAACCTCTTCTATTGTTAACACTACACCTGTTTTGACTTTCCCTATACTCTGGGGTAGCACAAACCTTATCTTGCCCTGTCTTACTTTTTTATCATAAGATAGAAACTCAAGTGCTTCTTCAAGTTTTATGTTTTTAAATGAGAAAGGTAGTTCCCATTTTTTTACAACCTCTTTTACCTTATAGAAAACATCTTTCCCACAAAGGCCAATACAAGAAGAGATAAAGGTCTCACCAACCATTCCAAGAGCAACAGCCTCGCCGTGAGTAAATTTTGGAAAATGAGATATTTCAATAGCGTGCCCTAATGTGTGTCCAAAATTCAAAATTTCTCTTAATCCGCGTTTCTCTTTTTCATCCTTTTCAACAACATCTTTTTTAATTTTTAAACTTTCAGTCACAAGAAATTTGTAATGTTGTTTTATATCAACTGTTTCTTTCTCCATAATATCAAAAATCTGCTTCTTCTTTATTATACCGTATTTTATTATTTCGCTTATACCTTGTTTTATCTCTTTATTTGAAAGAGTGTCAAGGGTGTTTAGGTCTATATATACAAAAGACGGTTGGTAAAAACTGCCTACAAGGTTCTTTCCGAAAGGTAGGTTTACAGCAGTTTTTCCGCCAACAGAAGCGTCAACCTGAGCAAGAAGCGTTGTTGGAACTGTAACAAAATTTATACCTCTCATATATATTGAAGAAGCAAACCCGCCTATATCGCTAACAACTCCACCACCGAGGGTTAAGATTGTATCGTCTCTGCCCATCTTATTCTTTCCGCAAACCTCAATTATCTTTATCAGTTGGTTGAAGGTTTTAGTTTTTTCTCCCGGTGCAAGTATCACCTCAAACACCTTTTTTCCCATAGTAGAAAGCCCTTCTTTGATAAGATTCCCGTAAAGAGGAAACACGTTATCGTCACTAACAATTAAGATTTTATTGCCATATTTGTTCTCTTTAAAAATGTTTGTAATCTTATTAAGTTTATAATCAACATATATTAAATAAGAGTTTTCAGTAAGTTCTATTTTAATTTTCATATAAGTTCTCAGGTATAGTTGCTGGAAGGAAGATTTAAAGATTTTTTCATTTCTTCAACAGGTGCTTCTTCTCCTGTCCAGAGTTCAAAAGAAGCCGCTCCTTGGTATACTAACATTGATAGCCCTCCTAAACAAGGGATTTGATGCTTTTCAGCCATTAACAACAACTCAGTTTTACGGTTATATACAATATCATATACAAATTTTAGGTTAATAAAATTTTCTTCCTTTATAATAAGGTTGTCTTGTTGGTTCATCCCTATTGATGTTGTGTTGACAAGAAGTTGGGGTTCGTGCCAAAACTCCTTACTATTGATTTTTTCAAAGGGAACAACAGTTACATTTTTGTAACCAAGTTTTTCTGATATATGTTTTTTTAAAAGAACACTCTTTTCTTCTGTACGGTTGCAGACATATAACTCGCTAATGCTATTTTTAATTAAAGCGCCACTAATAGCATAAGCTGAACCACCAGCACCTAACATAAACACTTTTGAATTTTTTATCTTAAAATTGCCATCTATCTTTAAAGAGTTTATAAAACCAGAACCGTCGGTTATATGCCCTTTCAATTTTCCGTTAGTGTTTACAATCGTATTTGCAACCCCTAATATATGCGCTTCTTCTGATATTTCATCAAGATACTCTAATACCTGTTTTTTATGAGGTATTGTAAGGTTTACGCCCCTAAAGTTTAATGCTCTAATACCTCTAACTGCTGTTTTTAGGTTTTCAGGAGCAACTTCCATTGGGATATAAACATATTTTAATCCTAATTTTTTATAAGCTGCGTTTTGAAATATAGGTGAAAGAGAGTGTTTTACTGGGTATCCCATAACACCTGTAATCTGAGTTTTTCCTGTTATATTCATAAAGAAATAATATCATTTTATAGTCTTATTGACAAATATCTTAACTCATTATAAAATTATATAGTTATGAACTTCAGAAGAGGAGAGAAAAAATGAGAAAAATCGCTGTAATAAACCAGAAAGGCGGTTCAGGAAAAACTACCACTGTTGTTAATCTTGGAGCGTGTCTTGCGCGTAAAGGTAATAAAGTACTTCTTATAGATATGGACCCACAATCTCATACAACTATACATCTTGGCTTTGAGCCACCAAACATAAAAGGCTCTGTTTATGATGTGCTTATTAAAAGAACTCCTGTACAAGATGTTCTGGTAGAAACTTATGTAAAAAACCTTTTTATTCTACCTTCAAAGATTGAACTTGCAAGTGCTGAAATAGAACTTGTCAATGAAATAGGTAGAGAAATAATTCTAAGAGATATGCTAAAAAAACATAAACAAAACTTTGATTATCTTCTTATTGATTGCCCTCCTTCTGTGGGACTTCTTACTTTAAACGCTTTAACAACCGTTAATGAGATTTTTATACCAATACAAGCAGAGTTCTTTGCACTTGAGGGGTTAACAAAACTTTTACAAACTATTGAAATTATTCAGGATAGATTAAACAGTAACCTAAAAATTACTGGTATTATTGTAACGATGTTTGATTCAAGAAAAAATATATGTAAAGATGTTGCATCTAAAATTAAGGGGCATTTTGGGAAAAAGATGTTCACTACAAAAATAAGAGATAATGTTAAGTTGGCTGAAGCTCCAAGTTATGGAAAATCTGTAATAGATTTTGCTCAAGGTAGTTATGGTGCTGAGGATTATATGAATTTGGCTTCTGAAGTGGTTAAGCAGGGAGGTAAAAAATGAAAAAGACCGGACTTGGTAAGGACCCGTTAAGTTGGATTACGCCTACAAGTATAGAAAAAGAAGAGAAAGAAACTAAAACAAGCAATGTTGTGTTACCAAAAAAACGGTCAAGTAAAGAAAATATCCCTAAATTTCAAACTTTTGATGTTCGTTTGACTTCTTTGTTAAGGGAAGACCAACTTGAATTTTTAGAAAAACTAATAAGGGATATACAGAAAAATAGAACAAGCGAGTTTAAAAAAGAAAGAATAACCAAAAATACTTTAATAAGGGTATTTATTGATGTGTTTATGGATATAGAACTAAATATATCAAACATTCCTGACGAAGAAACTCTTTTAGAAAGAGTTAAAGAGAAAATCTGCCGTTAATATTTTGTTCAAAGTTGTTTTATTTCCAGTTACCTTATCCTATCAGAAAGTTGTTAAAACAGGTAATTTAATTTCATATCTCTGAATTTTTTCATCCATTACCCAAAAACTATAATTTCCTCTAATACCCTGAGGGTAGTCTATCAAAAGACTTTCAAATTGGCTCTTTGTCAATGAGCCTACGTGCCCGTCAACAAAAAGAAAGTTAGCGGTTGCGCCTGGGTGTCTAAAATGTATTTTACCATAGCCAGTTTCTTCATAAGCTATTGTTCTATATTGATTTCCATGTTGTGAATAGCCGGGTCTATCATAGTATGAGTCTGTCATATACCACCATTTAGAAGGTTGTTGGACCTTGGCAATATTGAGGTAAGCATAGTTACCACTAGTTTGTCTGTAAAGAGCGCTCGCATGATTATAAAAATATCCAGCTCTTACCCCATAAGTAATATCACTGTTGCCGGGGTATTGGTAAGGTTTCCAGGCAGGGCATACTGCCATACTTCTTATACCTTTTGTGTTGTCTGTGTTGCTAGGGTCCCATGCTTCTAACCATCTATAAGCACCGCATATTAAAAGAAGTTTATCGTTCCAATTCTGAGAATACATAAGGGCAGCAATACCTATCTGTTTTAGGTTGTTCATACAGGTAGCAGATTTTGCTCTGGCTCTTGCTTTTGAAAGTGCTGGTAGAAGCATACCCGCAAGAATAGCAATTATCGCTATAACTACAAGAAGTTCTATAAGGGTAAATCCTTTCTTTTTCATATATTTTACCTCTCAAATTTTTAATAAGTAGGGTGTAAATTTACCATAGCTCCTGCTTTGTCTTTTCCACAATTAGGGAACGGTTCTTTTGGTAAATATCCATAATTGCCAGACGTGAAATATTGTGTAGCTATCCATTTTGCGTGTCCGCCAACATAAAGAACGTTTACTCCTTTGGTTCCGTGGCTTGCGTCTGGGCGGAGACCATGAAAACTAGTATTATTGTATCCAAGAGTAGCAAAGCCGCCAATAACCTTTCTGTCAGCCATAATAGCGGTATCTGTGTGTGTTTGTATGTTTAACCCATAAGCGTAAGCATAAGAACAGGTATAGTCAGATCCGCTTGCACCTTCAAGAGGCGAAGTAAGTATCCCTTTTGGCAGGTCTGTCCTTTCATCACTCGGAACATCACCACTACTTGGGCAAATAAAAAGTTTGTATTCGTTTGTGTAGGGGTTGGTGTCTAATGCGGGATGAGGGGTTTCGCCGTCTTCTTCATAAGGGATTGTTTGACCAGTCAACAGAGCAAGAGATGCATTTGCTTTTGGGTCGGTTCTTTTGTTTGTATCATTATAGATTACTGAAGTATCGTGTATGGGGAACCAACCGCTCCAGTCTTGTGCGTATATATGTAGGATAAGTCCGAGTTGTTTGAGGTTACTTAAACAGACTCCTCTTCTTGCCTGTTCACGCGCCCTTACTAACGCAGGCAGAAGCATACCTGCAAGTATTGCTATTATAGCTATTACCACAAGAAGTTCAATGAGAGTGAATCCTTTCTTTTTCATCTTTTTCACCTCCTCATTATGGTCAGTTTATGTTAAGTAACATAAACCATTTATATTAGAATACCATTTTGATTTATATCTGTCAATCTTTTAATCAAACATCTTTTATAGGAGTAAAAGTTTTACCTATAGATAGATTTTATTCTATATTTTGCTTCAAGTTTATCTTTCTCTGTTGCTTCCGGCATATTAAGGATTTTAGCAAACTCTTCTTTTGCCTTAGAATAATTGTGTTCTGCTCTAAACATTTCACCAATCTTATATTGGGCTTCTACTTTTGGTACAGAAGTAAACCTTCTTATGAGTGTGTTAGGTATTTTACCTTCAATCTGTAACACCTTTTGATACTCTTGTCTTGCTTGAGAATAATTCTTTTCAGCTGCAAATGTGTCCCCCACTCTTATCTGAGCCATAGCTAAATATGCAACTGTTATTTTTTCGATATCTTTTATTTTGGCATATTCATTTCTTGCTTGCTGGTAATTGTTTTCCCAAAAATATGTTTCGCCTATTTGGTAGGTGGCGTCTCCTTTTTCATTGATTCTTTTTGTAAGAGAGAGGGCTTCAGTAAAATCTTTTCTGGCAGATTCCCAGTCACCAAATCCTTCAGTTTTTTTTGTTCCAGAATTGAAAGCATCTTTATAGTTGTCAAACGTAAAACTATTTACACATAGCACAGAAAATACAATAAACCCTAAAACTATTCTTTTCATTTTTCCTCCAGTTGTTTTATAAAGTTCTGTTAAATGTTTCTATATGTTTTTACTTCTTTCTTTTATGCTTTTATCTGCCGTTTTATGGCATTGCGAGGAATGCCTTTTAATGACGTGGCAACCCTCGTATTTATCCTATACACTATTGTTTATTCTCATTCCTTTTCCGCCTACGGCGAGATTGCCACGCCAAAAAACGCCCTCCTACGCCAAGGTATACCTGCCGAAGCTTGTATTGTAGCGTAGGTTGGCTTTGGCGGATAAAGCTCGCAAGACAAACTACAAAAGATGGAATGGGGGGGCTGTGGTACCTACTACTCGCCCATTTTATGCCCAAACGCTCAATTTGTAATCCTGAACTTGTTTCAGGATCTCTCATTTAACCCACGTTGGTAGTAAGCGCAACGTGAAAAACGAGATTCCGGATCAAGTCCGGAATGACATACAGGGGTAACCTCACCCTTGATCCTTCTCCCCTAAGGGTAGAAGGCAAAAAGAGGGAGAGAGTGAATAGACACCCCATACGCTTCTCTTTTATGCTCTTATCCTTGCCTTTGTCTTTTCTTCCAGTAAAAAAGTATGTGTCTATGAACGAATTACGAGGTGCTACTACACCTCAAGCAAGAATCGGGCTGTT
>JALNXB010000084.1 GCA_023230585.1 bacterium | reverse complement strand
ATGACGAACGTGTTCTACTATTAAGCGCAGCTCAAATAAATCATCATTGTCTATATCTAATTCAAGTATTTTCTCCAAAGATTTATCAGAACTGAACATCTCTTTTTTAGTAACTATTCCATTAGCATTTAGTATACTATGTATCTTGTTTTTCAATGTTGTGCGCAACTGTACCAATTTGCTCCGTGTTCCTATTAAACTGGAAGTTTGTGCTTGCTCTTTGCTTTTCACTCTTACCTCAGGTATTAGATCTTTGCTCAAATATTTTGCTATTATTCCAGCATCCAACTTGTCTGTCTTTTTTACTGAATTTGCAATTATCTTAAATTGTGTAGGATTGACTATCTTTACACTCTCTACAAAAGCTTCTATTGCTCTAACAAAATGTCCTGTGTTGCCAGTAGATTCTACCGCTAATACATCAGTTTTTCTCAGCGTCTTTTTAAATGCTTCTAAATCTTTTTCTGTTACTTTATACTCTCTTACTTTTACTTCTTCTGCAAGGTTTCTATAGCAAACTACAAAACTTCTCTTATGCAAATCTACTCCGATATATCTTCTCATCTCTACCTCCCTGGTTCGTTGTGTCTTCGGAGTAGAGTTATATTTTGGTGAACACCATCCTCCTATTCAGGCTCTTCTTGGCCTATGGTGACTATTCAGTTATAGGTGCCAGTTAACCTACTCTACGAGGTCTGTTGTCGCCTCACTAGAACATACAGCCTATAACCTATCTACTCCGGACTGTTGTATTTTACCTTTTTCATCCAGAGTATTCACCTTTTTGACTTTTATCGTATCATCTACTCTGAGCCTGTTAAGCCCTTCGGAGATGTCTTCTATGCAGAAGGGTGAGTTCTCAGAATGCCCGATTGTGGCGTAGAAGGTGTATGCGCCGTAGTACCAGAGTGAGTAGACACCACATACTCTTTTTCACTCACCTAAAAACCAAGAAAGTGCCATAATAACATTTTCTTTAATATTTTTGAAATAATATAAGAAAAGAAATTTTGAGTCACCTACCTTAAATCTTTCCTGAATATATTTACGACTCGGAAAAAGTATATAAATAATTAATTGAACTTTTCTTATAGTTCTAAATCCAAAAAGAAGTTTGCCAAGGTTGGCTACTTTTCTGTTTGGGTTTTCCAGAAGAGATAAAATTAGTTCTTCTCTTTTACTTATCCTTATATTCTTTAATTTATCTAAAACAGAAGAAATAACTGGTATATCAAAGACTTCTAACACTCTATTAAAGGCAAATCTCATTGGCATTGCCAGTTTATATTTTACTGTTTTTGAAATAAGAATATCCCAGTTTATATCTTTCTCATTATGAAGAATTAATTGTCTAATATCACAAATACTTACAATACAAGGGTCTGGAATATGGCTAAAAATATGTAATGCAAGGTTAATAAGGGTATCTTCAAGGGATAATACAAGAGTTTCTACATCTCCAAACTTAACACTACCTGCTTCTCTAAAAAGAGTTTTTGGTTGCAATCTATCCAGATATGGAGTAGGCCCCAGAAGAAAGTGGCATTCAACAAGGAGGTTCCTTCCTTTCTTTTTGGTATATCCTATATTCTTCCTTACGTTGATAGCCCCTTCTCGTGGCTCGTTATTTTGAGAATAACCTAATTTACCCATTACTAAATCTATCTTTTTCAAATCTTTTTTGTGTACTAAAATATCAATATCAGAAAATGTTCTAAGTCCATCAGGGTAGTAGGGTTCCATTGCTAATCCCTTAAGAAGGATAAGGTTTATATCGTCATTATTAAAAGATTCAACAAGAAGTTTAAACTCATTCAGAAATAGAAGATTTTTTATTGCGTTGTTTATCCTCAACTCTTTAATTTTTTTTGAGTTTTCTGGTTGAAAAAAGAGGTTAGGCGCTACCTCTTTAGAGTAGTATTCCATTAAAGGCAAAAAATCTTCTCTCTCTTTTAATAGTCTGGAAATTTCTGATATGTTGATATTATCTTTAAAAGTGTGTAAGTGTACCATCTTTTTTCGCTTTTATTACTGCTTTTGAAAAGAAGAAAAAACTTAAAGGTAGCAGAATTATAGAAAGAATAACTAAAACTTTAATCTCTGTAATCAGTTCAAGAATTGAGGCGCCCGTTAAAAGAGATTTTCTTATACCTTCTAAACTATGAGTTAAAGGAACAAATTTTGAGATTTTTTGTAACCATACAGGCATTATAGATACAGGGTACATCACCCCACCTAATAATCCAGAAATAGAACTAAAGAGCCACATAATAGGGTCCCCCTTCTTAAAGACTAAAACAAAACTTGCAGAGATAATGCCAACACTTAAGAAGCAGGTTATTGTGAGTATAGAGATTAACAAGGTACCTACAATGTTGGGGTTGACAAATCTGACACCAAAAAAAATTACTCCAATGAGAAGGTAAAGGATTACATTTATTGCACCTTCAAGAAAATAAAAGATAGAGGCAGATACAAGAATAGTTGGCAAACTTGTTTGGGTGCAGAATAGTGCTTCAAGAGTCCCTGTTCTTTGAGCATCTACTATAATACCTGAAAAGAAATGGAGAGAAAGCATCATGTATGAAGAAAATGCTATTCCAATAAGAACAAATGGGAAATACTCGTTTCCATAAGGAGTTAGAGATTGAATGTTGGAACCGTCAATAAGTTTTGATACAAAGAAGAAAGTAAATAATGGAAAAACAATACCTATAAGGTGTCCAAAAAAAACTAGTTTATAACTCAACGTCTCTTGTATATCTCGTTTTAAGAATGCTATTGCTTTTATCATTTTAATTACCAATTATTTGGTCAAAAACTTCTTCGAGAGTTGGTTCTTTAGGAAAACACGCAGTTACCTGAAACCCTGCTCTTGAAAACTCTTCTACAATGGAAGAAATATCTGTAGAATTTTCTTCTGTTGTTAACTGGACAATTATATTCTGTTTCTCTTCTTTAAACTTAGATTGTTTATACCTTTTTTTTGTGCAGATACTATCAATAATGTTTTTTGTGTTGCTAATTCCTTGTAAAAGATGTATCTCTATAACTGAATTAAGAGGTAACAAGGATTTAATATTATTGGGTGTATCGCAAGCAATCAACCTACCTTTATGGAGTATTAAGATTCGGCTACATAAATTTTCTGCCTCGTATAGATTGTGGGTAGAGAGGCACACAGTTTTACCTTGAGATAACACAAGGTCTTCCCTTATAAACTCTCTTAAATTTTTTGTTGCAGTGGGGTCTAAACTTCGGGTCGGTTCGTCCATTATAAGTATATCTGGTTCTGGTAACAAACTACGAGCAATAGACAATCTTTGTTTCATACCAGAAGAATAATCTTTAAACATACGGTGAGCATCTTCCCTTAAACCAACCAGAGTTAAGACCTTATCAAGCCGTTTATGGATATCTTTTCTACCAATGTTATTTAACACAGCAAAAAATTCAAGGTTTTGCCAACCTGTAAGCCGCCAGTAGAAACTACGTTCTTCTGTCACCACAAAACCTATTGAACGCCTAACTTGTGAAGGTTGCTTTTCTACGTCTAAACCATTCACTTTTACTATGCCTTTATCAGGCAATATTAGAGTAGCAAGAATTTTTAAAAGAGTAGTTTTACCGGCTCCATTAGGACCTAATAAGCCGAATAATTCTCCCTTATTTACAGAAAAAGAGACATCCTGAAGGGCAGTCATTTTTTCCTGTTTAAAAGGGTGGCGTAATATATCCCTGTACCTTTTAACAAGGGGGTATTTTTTTGTAAGATTACAAACCTCTATTGAATATTCCATTTTCCTTTTTTGTTCTCTCTCAATTTGTTACCTATGAGCGGTAGTAAAAACGAGATTCCGACTCAAGTCCGGATAGCACTCTCCTATTCTCTCCCCCTACCTCCACAAAAGGCTTAATCTCATTTAAATATAAAAGTATAAATTATATTTGAATAATTGTAAATTTAAAGATATCTTATATAATTACTATATTTAAAGAAAGGAGAACTTTTGAATAAATTTAAAAAAACTGAAGAGAAAAAATATTTTACAAAACAGAACACATATAAAAACCTTTTAAACATAGGAAAAGGTTCCTTGTTAAGCAGTCTTGATATTGAACTTACAGAAAGGTGTAACAACAATTGTATACATTGCTACATAAATCAGCCCGCTGACGATGAAAACTTAAAAAATAAGGAACTTTCTACGGCAGAGATAAAAAGCATTTTAAAAGAATCTGCCTCTCTTGGTTGTCTTAATGTTAGATTTACAGGTGGAGAGCCGTTATTAAGGCAAGATTTTGAAGAGATTTATTTATATGCAAGAAAACTTGGATTAAGGGTTTTAATTTTTACAAATGGGTGTTTAATCACCCCGCATTTGGCACAACTCTTTAAAAATATACCCCCTCTTGAAGGAATAGAGATTACGGTATATGGAATGAGTAAAACCTCTTACGAAAAAGTAACAAGGGTTGCTGGTTCTTACGAAAAAGCCTGGAATGGAATAAATTTGCTGTTAAAAAATGAAATGCCTTTTTCTGTTAAGGCGTCTATTCTTCCATCTTTTAAGCCAGAGATAGAGAAATTTGAAGAGTGGGCTTATAATAATGTGAAACCTCAAAATGAGACAAAATATGGGAATTACTCTATGTCTTTTGATTTGAGGGCAAGAAGAGATTCAGAAGATAAGAACCAACTTATAAGAAAGTTACGGCTACCTCCTGAAGAAACCCTTAAAATCCTAACAAGAGATAAGGAAGGATATATTAAAAATGTAAAAGAGTATTATGAAAGATGTGGTGGACCTGTCGGGAAGACCCTCTTTGACTGTGGTGCTGGGATTCAAAGTGGTTGTGTGGATGCTTACGGGAATTTTCAGATGTGCCTTCTGTTACGACATCCAAAAACAGTTTATAACCTTAAAAAGGGTTCTTTAAAAGAGGTTTTACAAAACTTTTTCCCTACCGTAAGAAAAATGGTAGCAGAAAATCCTGTATACCTTGAAAGGTGCGCAAAATGCGTTTTAAAAGGTTTATGCGACCAGTGTCCTGCTAAATCTTGGATGGAACACGGCACATTAGATACTCCTGTTGAATACTTATGTGAGATTTCTCACACAAAAGCAAGATTACTCGGGTTTTTGAAAGAAGGGGAGAAGGGCTGGGAAGTAAAAGTTGTGAGAAAATAGTATTTAGTATTACATAAACAGAAAGGAATATTTAAAATGGATATACTTGAAAAGTTTTTAAGAGAGAAAGAAAAACCTCTCAAAAAGCATAATCGGCGTTACTTTAAAACAGCAGGTATTACTGTCTGTGTAGAAAGTGATTTAGATTTTGATAAGATAAAATTTATAAGTAAATTTGATACTTTTGCTGTAGAGGGTCCTGGTGAGGATAATGTTACTTTAAGGCATTCCTTTTATCTGCCTCAATTTAATTATTCAGATTTAGGAGAAAAGGTATATCACAATGCCCCCTGGATAATTTACCGTAAAGACGGTTATTGGATATATCTCTGTTTTGTAAAAGAGGAGACCAGAGAAAATGTATATAAGATTGCAGTATTCAATAAAGATCATACGGAAGGCGTTATATTTAATAATCCGGACATTAAAGACAATCTATATAAAGAAGGTTTTTTTTCACTCGCCTTTTTTCCTACAGACCAGATTTGGATTGCCCCCCTTCTTGCTGATAGAAATGCTTTTTATTTACACTCTTCAGCTTCCATTATTAACGGAAAAGGGCTGATATTTGTAGGGCATTCAGAAGCAGGAAAATCAACAACACTAAAAATGTTGAAAGGTAACGCAGAAATTCTTTGTGATGATAGAAATATACTTAGAAGGTGGGAGAACGGATGGCAAGTTCACGGTACGTGGAGCCACGGAGAGATACCAGACGTTTCTTCTTCTTCGGCTCCTTTGCGCGCTGTCTGTATTTTAACAAAAAATAAATCTAACAGGTTGGAACTTGTTACTGATAATATGGAAATCTGGAAACTCCTTCTTGTAACACTTGTAAAACCATTAGTTTCCGTTGAGTGGTGGCAGAAGGAATTGGACGTATTAGAGATGCTTGTAAAGGAGGTGCCTGTATATAGAATGTACTTTGATAAATCAGGGGAGATAGTGGAAATATTAAAAGACAGTCTTTTCCAGTCAAATAATGAGCCTGAAATAATTAAGGGTCACAAACAGGCATAATTTTTTTTAATAACCTGCTTCTTTGTTTTTGTACTATATCTGCCATTTCATTGTCAGTCTTGCT
>JALNXB010000083.1 GCA_023230585.1 bacterium | reverse complement strand
GCAAAATCCGTAAAGTAAAAATATCAAATCACTGGATTGATTTGGAAATACCAAAACCGACACGAAAAATAATTGAGAAATTAAATTTGCATATTACTTAAAACTTGCAAAGTTACGGGTTAACAGAATAAAAAAGGGTGGAAAAAATTGAAAATTTCCTTTTTTTTGATTATGAGAAGTGAAGTGTAAAAAAACGTTTTACAACTTCAAATTGATAGGATGGGCATATAACTTTCCTTCTCGCCATTTTTTTACTGGATTTTGTATTTTTTTAACTGTTGCATTTGTTTTACCTGCGTTCTCAACAATATAAATAGAATACTTATCTCCCTCTCCTTGATCAAAAAGACTGCTTGCAGATTGCCACTGTGCCCCTGTTATGGTTATAAGTTCAGGAGATTCTTCTTCTCTGGATTTCACTTCAATATACTCTATTTCTATATCATATTTCTTGTATATCGTGAAAAATCAAAATAGAAAAGTTTTTAGCCACAATATTTTGACCAAAGAAGAAAAGCAAGAATCATACTTATAAGTAACAGTACCCAGGAAAGTTTTCTGTTTATTAAGCTTATATTATTTAATTTAGTTTTATTTGCAATATTATTTATTGATTCCAACATTTCCTGAAAACAGTGTTTCGCTTCCTTAACTTCCTCTAAACACTCATCATCAGAACCGTTTTCTCTATTTTGAATAATATCAATTTGTTCCTCAGGAAGCTCTATTATGCCAATCAATTTATCAATTTCATCTTTGTTGTCTTTATATTGATTTGCAAAAATACATATTATTAAATTTTTTGATGTCTGAAAACTGATGATATCCTGAAATATTAAAATATCTTTGTCTCTCAACATTTTAGCCATATCATCTAATTGAGTATCACCTGGCAATATGTATCCTTTTCTTGCTCTCTCATTAGTTTCATAAATTAAGTCATTTGCAGTTAGTTTGTTATTCAAAATGTTGTCTATTAATGGTAAATATACACAACTTTTTTGACAGTTTTTGCAAGATTTGTAAGGTTTATTGCTGTTAAGAAATATTTCAAAATAATTTTCTTGTAACCTTTTAATGGCATTTAAAGTGTTGTCCTTGCTTAACTCTCCATTGTGTACCATAACCAATAATAAACATTCTTGGACTATTTTCTGTAATCTAAGTTTTGCTATAAAACCTTTCTCAATTTTACTTTCAATTTCTTTCAAATAATGATTTACTACTCTTGTAGTTGCTTCTTGTATGATAGTATTTCGTAAGTTATCATCTGTCACCTTTAATCCTAAAGATTTTAATACGTATTCCAACGTCTTATCCCTTTCTTGTCTTATTAATGTCAAACCAGCTTCTTTTAGATTTTCCTCCACAAAAAATGTATTTATTATTTTATGAATCAGAGTTATAAAATCTCTATTTTCTATCAAAAAAGCAATATATGGTTCAGCTATTTGTAAGGATTTTATACTATTATCCTCAACGCTTGTTGGTTTTAAATCTTCACGGTTTTCTATTTTAACTCTCAAAGGTTGATTTATCCCTTCATGAAAAACCACTGCTTCTCCCGGTTCTAAATAAATAAGTTCTGTTTTTTGTTCATCGTTCAACCCAATGGAATCACCAATAATCTCTCTGTCATCTTTTGAATATAATCTGTGAATAATTTTCATACTTGTATTCTTTATAGTGTCAGGAGATAATTTAGTAGGAATCTGTTCCGCTATAATTAATCCTTCTCCGTATCCACGAGTTTCTGCTAATATATTATTAAATGTTTCAAGAGCTTTCGCTTTAACATTTGCTAATTCCATTGAAACGTTGTCTGGTTGATTTTTTAGGAGACGATGAGCTTCTTCGATGAGTGTAATGTGTTTAAGCTTGCCTGGAAATTCATTTTTTGCTAAATAATGTTCGTATATCCTTGCTAAGATGAGTCCTATGAAAAAAGTTTTTTCTTCGTCATCCCCTAAATATTGTAGTTCTAAAAGAGTTGACTTAGAGAGCAATTCTTCAATTGTAGGTTTAGATTTGCGTACGTTAAAAAGATACCCTTTGGCTCCTTCCATCAAACTTCCTATCCTGACTCTCAATGCACCTTTGATATCGCTAGTCAAATCTTGTGAATATTCAGTTTTTTGCATTACGGATTCTATTTCTTCGTGAAGGTCCTGTAAAGTAGGATAAAAATCGGACTTCTTAACTTCATCATCCATATTCTTTTTTTCTAACTCCATAATATATACATTTTTCCCGCTTTTCAGGTCCCATCCCATTTTTTTATAGATATTATTTATAGCCACTTCTAAAATATAAGGCATTGGACCATACATAGGAAAACTTGCGTTGAAAACAGATTTTAAAAGGTCTATATGAGTTTGAACACCTAATTCTGAGGGAAAATCAAAAGGATTAATTCTCATTGGAGATTTATTTTCTTTGCCTACAGGACTTTCACAACCCACAGTATATATAGAAGAAAGAAATTGTTTTATTGAACGATATTCTAATTTTGCGGGTTCGATGATAAGGAATGGAATCTTTTCTTGATGTATTTGGGATAAAATATGCTTTGCTGTCAGTGTTTTACCCATTCCCGTTGTACCTACTATTAAACAGTGTTTAACAAAATTATTTATGGGGATTTGCTCTTTTACTGCAGTTTCTTTAAACAAAACAAGGTTGCCTAAGGAGATGTTTCTTCCTTCTTTTTGCTCTGCCATTGCCCCACCAAACATAACAGGTTGTTTGACTTTAAATCCTGGGATTTCATTTTGAGGAAAAGCAATAATGCTGGCAGCTTCAAAAGATGTAATACAAGAGGATAATGTTTGACTATACTCCTCCTTTCCTTTTTCTACGTCAGAAAAAATTCCTTTTTTAACAGCTAAACTCCCCTTATAGCTAATTCTTTCTAAAGGGTCTTTTTTAATAGAAGATACTGGATATAAATATTCATCACGAGGACTGGTTAAAGAAGAAAACAAACTGGCGATATTATCACAATTCTCTTTTTCATCAGAAGAAATTTTAATTTTTGTATTCCACAATCCAGAAACATTGCCATCTATCAATCGTCTTAAGTGTGTTTTAAAAAATTCTACTGCAAATCGAGCCTCCTGATCAATTTCTGTTCTTGCTCTACCCATGCCTGCGAATTTCCCTTTTTGTGCTTCTGTTCGCGGCGAAACGCTCTTAATTATTTTTTGAAAGCGCTTAATTGATTCTAAAAGATTGTTTTGCTCTATCTTATGCAACGTAATATCAACTTCAAAATCATAAAGCGAAACATTTCTAAGAATAACATCCCAGAGTGTTTCTTCTTTATCAATAAAATTTCTAACATCAGGTATCCCATACAATTCTATATTATTTTTAAAACCATTTGGGGTGTTATCAATATTTGATATCCTTATTGCTGGAAAATGCTTTTCAAGAATACTGTTGATATTTTCTTCAAAGCAAGAAGAATATTCAATTAAAAATTCTATTGTTTGAGATATAACTCTTACTTTAAAAACAACTTCATTCAAAGCATTTATATTATAAAGTGCAATAATAAAAGCATTTGCTCTTTCAATAATTTCTGGAATTTCAAAATAACTTTCTTGAAAATCATAATCAACATACTTGTATTTTTTAAGTTTTGTTAATTTTGGTCCTTGTAAAATCCTAATTTGTTTTCTCATTAATTACTCCTCTGTTTCAGTAGAGATTTGTATTATCGCACACTTTTGTGACAGGGCTTTCTTTAAAATTAATAACAATTTGTTCAACTGAACGACAGATTCTGCTTTCTGTAATAAATCAACAAGATTTTGTATTTTTTTGACATTTATAAGTATTAAATCAAGGTCTGCTTTTATTTCACAATACAACTCGTTGTTTATTGTTTTCAAAGAACGTAAATTATTTTTCATTTCATCATAATTCTTTTCTTCTAAAAATTCCTTATTTATTGACACATCATTTAAAACAGACAAAATATTTTCTTTTAAATCGATATATTGAGCAGTGAATCCCTCTTTGTTTTTCGACTCAAAAATAGCATTGATAATTTTTTCGTACTCACTTAATTTATTAATAATCTCTTCCGATAAATCTTCTTCTTTTACAAAAAAATAAATCCGTTGAAAAGCCATAGGTTATGCCCTCCTTGATTGTTCTAAAATTACTTCCAATCTATATAGCATTACTGTATCTTTAGCAGGTAAACTTGGCCGAACTTCAAAGGTTTTGCCAGTTTTTTGAAACAATTGTTTCTGTAATTCAAAAAGTTTTTCTATTAAAAGTTTATTGTTTAAAACATCTTTTGAGATAACAAGTCTTGTATAATCAGATGTCCGTAAATGTCCTTCCAATTGTTTTGCTAAATGACCATTGTCTATTTCTCGCATAAGATAGTCTGCTTTGCCGAATTTTATTTCTTCACCTATCGTTTTTCCTTTTTCAATAATTTCTTCTACAATCCTGTTGTTTTTAAAATCAAATTTTGGAGATTTAAAATCTCTTCTAACTACGCCTTGTAAATCTGGAATAGTTTTTCTGCCATCAGGAAGTGTAATTTCCTGATTAGGTTTTATATCCACAACAGAAGATAAATTCTGTTTTTCAATGCCTTCTCCCATTTTCCCTGAGTATGCTGAAGCATTTAACCTTGTTAGTGTTTCATCTCTTATTGCAGGACCACCATCTTTTAAATCTTCAGCAAATGTTTTTTCCATTGCTGTCAACTGCTCGCTGTTAGCAACAGCTCTATCAGTTGCTAACTTATCTTTTTCACTAATAAATGTTTCTCTCATCTGTTTTGATAGTATCTCAGATGTTTCTTTAAGTGTTGCTTGTGTCGTTTCCTTAACTGCGTATTCCATTGCTTTTTCAGCAGCAATTTCTGCAGTTTTTTCAGCAGCCACTTCAGCAGCTACTATTGCGCCTGAAAACGGATCTACCATTGTTTATTCTCCTTTATATTATTTGTTTCAAGTGTCTTTGCTTATTGCAACATTTTGTTTTTATATGTTTCGATATCTTTTTGCACTATACCAACGACAAAAGCAACTACAGCCGCATCATCTACAAGCCCTAATACAGGTATAGCATCAGGAATTAGATCAAAAGGATTTAAAAAATATGCAAGTGCAAAAATTATTGCAGCTATTGTAGACCAAGGGCATTCATATTTTTCTGCCCACCAATCTTTTAACATCTTAAATAGAAGAGTTACATTTTTCGCAAATTCCTGAAATTTACCTGATTGTAGATTTGCGAGCCGGGTGTTTATCACATATTCGTGGTCTATTACATATTGTCCGTCTTTTTTTGTGGTTTTTGCTATCCCTTCATACACCACGTCTTTATAATCTTCTCTCATTGCTCCCCCTTTGCCATTATATTGGCAGTTGGTTTGCGTTCTAAATGTTTTAGTTATTATTTTTCGTGAATATTCAGTAAACCCCATCTCGCCTATTCGTGAACTCACCTGCACTAATCTTTTGTGCAGGTGAAAACTTGTTCGCGCTATACAAGCAAGGTTGGGATTCACTCCCAATTTTTAGTAAGTATTAGTAAACCACCCCCACACTTGCCTCTCCCCGCCCACTTTGTTATCCTGAACGCCCCGTCTTGTTATCCTGAACTTGTTTCAGGATCTCTCACCTAACCCACGTAACAGGAGTAATAAAAGCGAGATTCCGGCTCAAGTCCGGAATGACAAAAAGGGGGTGAGTTCCTTTTCGCCTACGGCGGGATTGCGACGTGGCAATCCTCGTTTTTATCATTAATAGTCCCTTTGCATTTATCGTTGCGTCTTCCGTTTTTCCTCGCCTGCTAACAGCCCCCCTCATCCTTGATCCTTCTCCCCTAAGGGTAGAAGGCAAGAGCTCCTCATTCCTGCAAATCCGTAAAAGCAAATTACACGCTCTGAACGGTGTTCACTGAGGACTCACTATTTTTCTTCTTTCCATTTAGATTCTTCGCCCTGTAGATATATCCGTATTCTTGCTATGAGTCGGTCTATAAATTCATCTCTATCTTTAGCGTTTTCAGGTAGGTAATCTTCTTGTATGTTTAGTTCAACTTTATCTATGATAGGTATATGTAACCATTTTACAGATGTGCTTGGCTCTTCTTTCTTTGCTCCGTTTTTTTTCTTTAAAAGATACGTTGTTCCCAAAGCCGCTAATATACCTGCTATAGGTGATATAAGACCGGCACCTCCCAGCGGAGCAAGCATTTTAGGGGATAATAGTTTTTCTTCCTTTGTAAGGAGTTGTTCCATCTGTTCTTCTTTTATTTCTTTTAGAAGTTTCTTTATTTCGTTAAGTGGAATAAACTGTGATTGTAAATATTTTATGGCAAGAACCTGCAGT
>JALNXB010000082.1 GCA_023230585.1 bacterium | reverse complement strand
ATTTATGTATTAATATGTATATTATTGTAAATAATATATTCACCCATAAAAAGAACCGGTTTTCTCCGTCCACCCTTCATTTTTCAGCATTTTGAAAAAACGGGCTTTTCGGAGCGGACTCATATATGAAATTTATCTCATATCTTAAATCATCCATATCTATAACTTACAATCAATATACGAAAATAAATGCTTTAAAAAACTTATGGTATTATACCTTTGAGACCTCATTGTGTGCAAATTTTTCAGAATATTGGGGTATAGACGAGGAGAAAGATACTATTGTTAGCTGCAAGTATCCAAAAATTGCAAATGAACTATCTAAAATAGAAATATTTATGCTGCAAGTCTGGAGGAGCCAGGTTTGCGGAGCTAACTTAGATTTTCCTTTCATGATATCTATTGACAGGCATTTTCAAAAGTGCTTTTTTATGTTTTTAAGACTTTCAATGGATATTTCCTTGTATCAAGAAGCAATCTTAATGAAATAGGATAGAGCATATTCACTCACAAAGTATTAACTTTGGACTTTATAAAAATCGGAATAAAACACAATGTCAGAAACCCAAACAAAGCAGTTTCAATATGAGATACAGGACTTTCAAGAGGATTGTGTAAACAATATTACTACAATTTTTGAAAGTCTTCGTCAAAACGTAAGTTTTAACGAGGTGTTCACGGAGCATCACGATAAGAATAACTATAATTTTCTGGTTAAAGATACAAGGAACATTGATGTTATGATGGAAACGGGAACAGGTAAAACTTTCACGTTTATCAAAACGATCTTTGAACTGAACAAAAACTTTGGATATAAGAAGTTTATTATTCTTATACCCTCTGTTCCTATTCGTGAGGGTACTAAAACCAACTTAGAGGACACCAAAGATTATTTCAAGAGCTATTATGCAAACGAAAGGGAAAAAGAAATTGAAGCTTTTACCTATGAGGGTGGAAATATTTCAGCAATAAGACAATTTATTGGCACATCGCATTTGTCGGTTTTAATAATGACACCCAGCTCATTCAGCCACAAAGACAATATCCTTAACAGACCATTAGAAAATGAACTTAACTCACCCGACCTCTTTACAACATCAGAAGAGCCAATAAAAAGCTACTTAGATGCGTTGAAAAGGCTGAATCCAATTGTAATTATGGATGAGCCACACCGATTTGAAGGAGATGCGTTCAAGAAATATTTCAAAGGGTTTGAGAATTATTATTTGCGCTTTGGGGCTACATTTCCAAAGAAGAAAAAGAGCCTGCCCTTATCCAATGTAGCCTATGTCTTAGACAGTATTTCTTCATTCAGACAAAGCTTAGTTAAAAAGATTGTAGTATATACGCAAGACGTTGTAGAGAGTGAAGATACACTTATTGGTATTGAGAAAGATGGCTCTAAAAATGTGGCTATTGTTCATACATTGACAAATGGAGTTGTTCTACCACGGAAATTAGGAGTTGGTTCTGTTTTTAATGGTAAAAGCATCAAGAGAGTAAACAAAGAGACAGTTGTTTTGGCAGATGACAGCATTGTTAGGGTTGAATACTCTTTAACAGATGAAGCTCTCCGAGCAATGATAAAGGAGACGATAAGAATACATCTGAAAAAAGAGAAAGCTTTGTTTGAGCAGGGAATTAAAGCACTTACTCTGTTTTTTATGGAGAGTGACACAAGCTTATTTCGTGGAGAAAACCCTAAGATTAAGACTTTCTTTGAAGAAGAATATCAGATACAGTACCGAGAGCTGTTGAACAAGCTTGATAAAACGAGCGAATATTACAAGTATCTGCAAAACGATTATGACAATAACAACGAATTGCAGGTGCATAAAGGCTACTTCTCGGGCGACAAAGGAAACAAAGATGAGAAAATTAGAGCAGGTGTCAATGAGATACTGCAAGATAAGAAGAAATTACTCTCATTTGAAAGCCCTACTCGCTTTATTTTCTCTATTTGGGCTTTGCAGGAGGGATGGGATAACCCCAATGTTTTCACCATTTGTAAGCTTTCTAACCAGGGAAGCGAAATTTCTAAACTACAACAAATTGGCCGTGGTTTGCGAATTTGTGTAAATCAGGATTTGCAACGTAATACACTAAACCACCTGGACGATAACCAAGAGGAGTTTTGGAAGATAAATAATTTGGATGTAGTTGTCTCCGGGAAAGAACAGGGCTTTGTAGAAGCAATTCAGAATGAAATATTAAGTAACTCATTCCTTATTGCCGAAATATTTACCGAACAGGAACTCAAAAAGCTTTTAAAAGAAAAAGGTGGTTTTGATGACCTTACTGTTCGCAATCTATACCGATTGTTAGAACGTGAAGAAATGATTGTATTTAAGGCAATCGTTGATGGAATTGATGTGTTTGACAAATCACCCGATTTTGCCAAAATCCTTAAAGGACAGGATCTGCCCGAAGAACAGAAAAAAATAATAGAAAGCTTGTTTGCCTTTGATGCTAAAACTTATGTACAGAGGGCTGAAAACAAAAAGGATAAAAAGAAAGTATTTATTAAGTCGGCACACTTAAAAGAGTTTCAAAAGCTTTGGAACACCATCAATAAAAATGCTTTTTATGTATTGGATACCCTGATCGAAGAGCAGGAGAAACAGCTGATTCAGAACATTAGAACGCAAATAGAAGAAGTAAACATTGATGAGATACTTCTACAAACAATAAGGGCAGAATTAAATGTAGAGAGGATTGGTGAACAGGGTGCAATCACAGAAAAGCTAATTGATACCGTATCACATAGAAGCAAAGTTGATTATTTGGGGTTGGTGCAGTCGCTCTCAAACAAGACTAAAACACCACTCTCTTTTGTGGTAAAGGTTTTCAATGCACTAAGTGATGATTTTAAAAACAAGATGCTTTGTAATAACCCTGAGCAGGCACAAAGAGAGATAGCCGAAATTATAAATAGAAATTTAGTAGCTATGCTCAAAGCCAATATTCATTACGATGGAATGAGCGGTAAAGTGATGCCCAATGTGTTTAAGTCTGAGAATGGCAAAACATACCTGGACATTGGAAGCACAGGTAAATTTCAAAAAGATATTGAGGGTGGCTTTTCATTAAAGCCCAAATGGGTATTTGAAGAGGTGATTGAGTATGATAGTGATTTTGAACTGGAAATTGTAGAGCAAGACCCCGATATGGATAGTATAGAGATTTTCGGGAAACTGCCACGACTTAAAATTAAAACTCCATTGGGCGACTATAACCCTGATTTTTGCTACGCAATAAAAAGTACTGATGGAAATAAAGTGATTCTTGTAGTGGAAGCCAAAGGATATGATTCTTCTACAAAAATCCCTACAAGCGAAAAGGGAAAAACAGAGTTTGCTAAAAAATACTTTGAAGCTCTGAATGAGAATTACAAAAACGAGAAAATAAAAGTTTCATTTAAAGAACGTATCAATAGAACACAATTGGCAGCATTGATAAACAATTTATAATTGACGATGGAAAGTAAAGAAAGATTTATACAAGAGGGTTTCAAGGTCTTTAACAGCGAGAAAACAGAGAACAAACTGTTAGCTTTTCTGAAAGAAAACTACCCAAGCGTAATCAAGGACAATGAAATTGACCTGAATGAACTTAAAGCCATAGCCGGACTGCCCATTGATGAAAAAGTGAACGGATATGGACTTAATTTTGTTGGTAGAAATTTTGCACGTGGTAAATATGCACAGAAAACCGAAATGGAACTTCGGCTAAATACCAAAATGAGCAAAAATATAGATACCACCCAAAATCTGGTGCTAAAAGGGGATAACCTGGACAGTCTGAAAATCCTAAAAAACCACTATACCGGCAAGATAAAATGTATATACATAGACCCACCTTACAATACCACCAATGATGAGTTTATCTATCCTGACAGATTCAATAAGGAAGAAGCGGAAGTTTTAGGCTTAGTAAATCTGAGTGAAGATGACTTTGCTCGCATGGATTTTAGTTTTAGAACCAAAAGAAGTCATAATGGTTGGTTAGCTTTCATGTACCCTCGTTTATTATTAGCAAGGGATCTGTTGAGCCAAGATGGTGCTATATTTATTAGTATTGATGACAATGAGCAAGCAAATTTAAAGCTACTTTGTGATGATGTTTTTGGAGAAGAAAACTTTATATCTCAAATTATAATTCAATCAAACAAGAGAGGTCAAACTTACAAGCAAATAGCCAAGACACATGAATATCTTCTAGTATATGTAAAATCAGAGAAAACTATTCTAAATGAACTGGAAAAAGAGCTTTCAGGAGGTGTGAAAACTGATGATATTGGTGATTTTACAGAAAGGGAGTTAAGGAACAGGAATCCTAAGTTTGGTCGATTTAATCGCCCAAATTTGTATTACCCTATTTATGTAAACACAAAAGAAATAGATAGAAATGGGTATTCTCCCATCTCCTTAGAAATGTCAGGAGATTTCAATGTGCAAGTTGTCCCTTTAAATAGCGAACAAGAAGAAAGTTGTTGGCGTTGGGGCACCAAGAAATTAGAAAACAATATTGGTGAGACAACATTAAATAGTAACATAGTAGCCCGAATTAAAACCACAGGAGAATATGGTATATATGAAAAATATAGGAAAGACACTTTTAAGGCAAAAACTATATGGTTTGAAGAGTTAGAGCTATCTAGTGGAGATGAAGAAGAAGATGGAATTTGGGATGAAACAGGGGTGATTACAGAGCAAGGTTCAACAGAGCTAAGAAAGCTTGATATGGGGGATGCTTTCGACTTCCCCAAGCCTACATATCTATTGAAAAAGATATTAAATATTGGCTCTGATATCGACTCGATATGTTTAGATTTCTTTGCCGGGAGTGGAACCACAGGTGAGGCAGTCATGGAGCTAAACAAAGATGGGGGTAAAAGAAAATTTATTCTTTGTCAACTAGATGAACTCATAGATGAAAACAAACCCGCTTATCAATTCTGTGAGGACAATGGTTTAGAGCCAGTCATTTCCAGCATAACGATAGAGAGGTTAAGGCGAGCAAGTGAAAAAATTGCAGCAGAAATAGAAGAAGAAAACAATGAAGCAGGCATGTTTGAAGAGGATAAAAAAGAAATTCCGGATATTGGTTTCAAGGTTTTTGATAGTATAAAAGCCCCTAAATTAGAGGTGGAAGATGGACAAATCATTTTCCCGGAATTGAGCGATGATGTTCTCAGTCGTATATACAATATGATTTTTACGGTTGGTTTAGATGAACCTACCCAAGTGCCGGAAGAAGTTGTAAAAGATTGTATTTACAAAATCGGCAAACACTACTATATCACCAATAGCGAGAAAATCAGTAAAGAAGATTATGCCGATGCTATCAAAAATGGAAAAGTCTTTATTGATGGCTGGACAGCGAGCCTAAACGGCACGTTACAGCATTACAAGGAAGATGTAAAGATTGTGTTTTAAGTTTCATGGAGGGCAGGCTAACTGCCTTAAACAGCTTATAGAAAAGAAAGAGATTGAACTGCAATTTGAAAAATGATATTTTTGGGGTTTTCCTAAATAAATAAAACAGAAAACTCCCTAAACGGTATTATCTTTGCAGTAAAGAAATAAAAGCGGAAATATCCGCAAAACATATTGGAATAGTATTCACGGTATTACCCTGTTTCGAAATCTGGCAATTTCAAATGTCCATGGGTAATAAGCGAGGATGCTCCATGTCGTATAGACGTGGAGCTACTGCTTATTTGGACAATGGCTTGCCAGAGCCTCGAAACGGATAAGTTAGTAGTCTCCACGTCTTCTTTTTTTGTCGTGGAACTCAAATTAAAGTTAAGAGTTATATGGCAGAAAATTTACTTTACTAGGAAAGCATTGATTTTATCTCAAAAAATATCGATGCACAAAATTCAGATATCCCCAAACATCTGTTAGAGTTTTGGTTTATGTCGGAATTAGTCGATGATATTTACAGAAACTCTTACAGCCTGATTCCCTATTTGTGCTTTTTGCATACCTTCAAAACCTATTATCAAACATTAGGGATAAAAAGAGAAGTCTCATTAATTGCATATTCCGGTGATGTTGACCCCCTATCCGGGATGTTGACCCCCTCCGTTCTCCCGGAGGGCACTCCGAAGGTCATCCTTTTTTGATTCATCAAAAAAGGCAAAGACAAAATTATCGTTTTTTTCTTCTCATAGAGTCTCCTTTTTTATGGAAAGCTTTCCATAAAAAAGGTTATGACAACAAATTAATTATGTAAAGTCCAGTGCAAAGCATATTGATTATTGGCATATTACAGGTATACTTCACATTTGGACTTTACATAATATTCATCTCTTACCTACCAAGTCCTTTGAGCCATGAGATCAAGTCATTATTATCAACCCATTCTCCAATAACACCAGAAGGAGTGAGATTTTCAAATGCCTTTTCGATAGCCTCTCTTTTCTGTTTCGAGTCGGCTCGCGCGTATATCTCGGTCGTTTAATCCTAAATTTAGGATTAT